>DYVS01000053.1:0-17636 GCA_020743075.1 Butyricimonas virosa
TCATACTTCGATCATATTATTTCTTATACATTCCCAAATCCTTCAATTCGAAGTCATTGATAAATGCTGCATATCCGGCAACCTTTGACTGACCGTATTTCACGAATATCTCGGCAGATTTAGCAAAACGATCACAACGTTGAGAATCTAACAACAGCAAGTAACCTAAAATAATATAACCTGCCATTTCAACCAAACGACGAGCATGGAAATCCACGTATTCCGTCTCCCCGACAGCTGTTACTTTTGTCACGGCAGCCTCGAACGCTCCGGTCATGCCTTTTAATATCTCACGAACATATTCTTGTTCCGGACGGATAGAGGCTTGTTCGTATTCTTCACGGATTTGTTTCAGGAATTGTCCCGTGGTCACACCGCGAATAGCAGCCACGACCTGCAACTGAGAAGTTCCTTCGTAAATATTCGTGATACGCGCATCACGAACCAGACGCTCGATCGGGTAATCCTTCATGAATCCGGAACCTCCGTGAATCTGCAACGCATCATAAGCAATCTCGTTCGCATACTCGCTGGAGAACAATTTCAATAGCGGGGTGAAGATATCAGCCAACTTCTGGTATTTCTTCATCTCCTCGCGCTCTTCTTTATTTAATGTACGCTCGTTAGCGATGTGCGTGTAAGCCTTGTACATATCAACAAAACGGCTGGTCTCGTAAAGAACAGAACGAGAAGCTTGTAATTTAGCCTCCATGTTAGTCAACATCTCGTATACAGCCGGGAATTCGATAATTGCTTTACCGAACTGACGTCTTTCCTGAGCATATTTCAAACCTTCACGGTAAGCGGCTTCAGCAATACCCACAGATTGAGCACCAACACCCAAACGGGCACCATTCATCAAAGACATCACGTACTTGATCAATCCAAGTTTACGCTCTCCCACTAATTCAGCCGGGGCATCCTTGAACACCAACTCGCAAGTCGGGGAACCTTTGATACCCAATTTATTCTCGATACGACGAACGGTCATTCCACCGTTAGCCTTGTCATAGATAAACATGGACAAACCGCGTCCGTCATGAGTACCTTCTTCAGAACGGGCAAGTACCAATGAAATATGAGCATCACCATTCGTGATGAAACGTTTCACACCATTCAAATACCATTTCCCATCTTTCTCGCAGTAGGTAGCTTTCAACTGTACGGACTGCAAATCCGACCCGGCATCCGGCTCGGTCAAGTCCATCGCGTAAGTATCGCCTTTAGCGGCACGAGGTAAGTATTGACGTTTTTGCTCCTCGCTGGCGAACTCGTGAATCGTTTCAGCACAATCCTGTAATCCCCAGATGTTAGCAAAACCGCCATCTCCACGGGAAACCAGTTCCGCCGCCATCACGTAAGGTACCATCGGGAAGTTCAACCCATCATACTCACGCGGTAATGACATACCGTACAATCCGGCCTGAGCCAGCATATCATGATTCTGTTGAGTTCCGGCAGCATATTTTACCCGACCGTCAATTACTTCCGGTCCCTCGTGATCCACGCCCTCTGCATTTTCAGCCAGCACGTTACCACAAATATCTCCCACGATCTCCAACACTCTATCATAATTATCCATTGCATCCTCGAAATCACGCGGTGCGATCTCGCATTTCCCTGCATCCTCGAAATTGCGTTCTTTCAAAGCAACAATTTTCTTCATCAAGGGATGTCCCAAGTGGAACTTTAAATCCTCGTTATCTGTATAGAAATTTGCCATACCTTTTTTAATTTTAGATTTAGTGATTTATGATTTCAGATTTCTCCCCCACAATACCCATCCCTCGTCGTAAATCTTCAACCGTAAATCGTAAATAATTTTACTTGCTGTTCTTCTTATAATACTGGATCATCTTGGGGATAACCACGTTCAAGTCTCCCGTGATCACGTAATCGGCAAATTTATTAATCGGAGCGTTTGCATCCGTGTTAATAGCAATTACCATAGAAGACTCTTCCATTCCGGCTGTATGCTGAATCTGCCCGGAAATACCGCAAGCAATATATAATTTAGGACGAACCGTTGTTCCTGTCTGTCCGATCTGACGTTCATGTTCGCAGAACCCGGCATCAACAGCGGCACGAGAAGCACCCACTTCCCCGCCTAAAACAGCGGCCAGCTCGTATAATAAGTTAAAGTTCTCCTTGGAACCTACTCCGTACCCACCGGCAACAATGATCGGAGCAGCCTTAATATTCACTTTGGATTTTTCCATGTGACGCTCGATCACCTTTACCACCAAGTCGGTATCATCCAGATACTCATCCACGTTCAATTTCTTCACTTCTCCCTGATGTTGAAGATTGAAGATTTCTTTCTTCATCACACCCTCGCGAACAGTGGCCATCTGCGGACGACATTCCGGGTTCACAATCGTGGCCACGATGTTTCCTCCAAAGGCCGGACGAATCTGGTATAACAAATTCTCGTATTTTTTCCCGCTCTTGGCGTCGGTATATTCACCGATTTCAAGACTCGTACAGTCTGCCGTCAAACCGCTATGTAACGCGGAAGACACGCGAGGTCCTAAATCACGTCCCACGCTGGTAGCTCCCATCAAAGCCACCTGTGGTTTCTCGGCGTCAAACAAACGTACCAACATCTTCGTGTGAGGTAACGTCGTGTAAGGAGCCAGGCGAACATCGTCACCAACCCAAAGCACGTCTACACCATAAGGGAATACTTGTTTTTCAATATCTTTCAATCCTTCGCCCAAAGCGATAGCCTCCAACTTCACACCAAGTTTTGTTGCAAGGGCACGTCCTTTGGTTAATAATTCGAGACTCACGTCAGCAACCGTACCCTCTTCTATTTCGCAATATACAAATACACTGTTCATACTGTAATTTTTTTATAATTTATGATTTATGATTCCATGATTTACGATTAGGTTCATCTAATCTAAAATCGTAAATCTAAAATCGTAAATTACCCGATTGTATGGTTCGTTATCAACTCTTTCATCATGGCATCCAATTCAGCATCCGTGCCGGTAAGTACTTTGGCCTCTTTAGCTTGGAATACCACACTCTCGATATTCTTCACCTTGGTTGGTGATCCGCTCAAACCGAGATCTTCCGGGTTACTCTGAATATCGTTTACGCTCCATTCGGTCAATTTCAAATACGGGCGTTCGTTCACCAGTGCAAAATAATCCTCGTTAGCATCCTGAGCCTCTTGAGTTCCTTTCGCATTTTTGTATTTCATCACGAAACGTGCATTTCTCGGACGACAAGCTGCGGCAGAACTGTTCACGGTTACCACGCAAGGCATCGGGCAAGTCACCACTTCAATACCTCTTTCCAAACGGCGTTTGATCGTCACGATCTTCCCGTCACAGCCTTGAATTTCTTCTGCATAAGTGACCTGCGGTAAAGCCAATTTCTCTGCTACCTGCGGCCCCACCTGAGCGGTATCCCCGTCAATAGCCTGACGACCGCAAATGATCAGATCATATTCCAAATTACGTAATGCACAAGACAAAGCGTAAGAAGTTGCCAACGTATCCGAACCGGCAAAAGCACGATCAGACAATAAATAACCTCCATCTGCACCCCGGTACATAGCCTCACGGATGATCTCGGCAGCACGGCCGGGGCCCATCGTCAGCACATGAACGGTCGTCCCTTCAATTGTATCTTTTAATCTTAAAGCTTGCTCTAAAGCATTTAAATCCTCAGGATTGAAGATGGCAGGTAAAGCTGCCCTGTTTACAGTTCCGTCTGCTTTCATCGCATCTTTCCCCACATTTCTCGTATCGGGAACCTGCTTAGCAAGAACAACAATTTTTAGTCCTTTCATATTAATATCCAATTTTATGTTCCAAGTGACATGAAATATTCCTTTGATCTACAACCAGAGACATGAATTCACGCCACGGAATACTCCATATACCAAATATTTTCAACACTAATAAAATTTTAAGCGTGTAAAGATACTATTTCAACTTATAAAACCAAAATTTTAACATCAACTCTTACCAAAATGACCATATAAACCTCTGAAATAAAATATATAACACACAGACATTTGCAATAGAACCGACTTTTGAAGTAATTTTATTTTCTATTCTAAACAAATCCCCTAATTTTGTGTCCCGATGATTCAACACTAAAATTATTCACATTATTAAAAATATAAGAAATGAAATACGACTTAATCGTAATTGGTAGTGGTCCCGGAGGATACGTGGCCGCCATTCGTGCGTCTCAATTAGGAATGACCGTGGCCGTCGTAGAACGTGCCGAACTGGGTGGAATTTGCTTGAACTGGGGATGTATTCCCACGAAATCTTTGCTCAAATCGGCTCAGGTGCTGGAATATGCACATCACGCCGCAGATTACGGGGTAAAGATCGAGAATGCCGCTCCCGATTTCGATGCCATCATCGCCCGCAGCCGGGGAGTTGCCGACAAGATGAGCAAAGGAATCCAATACTTGTTCAAAAAGAATAACATCACCGTGATCGAAGGTCATGGAAAATTGACTGCAGACAAAACGGTAGAGGTAACAAATGCTGCCGGAGAAAAGACCATTTTCGAGGCTCAACATATCGTTTTAGCCACGGGCGCACGTTCCCGCCAACTACCGAATATCCCTCAGGATGGAAAACGGATTATCGGTTACCGTCAGGCCTTAACTCTTGACCACAAGCCGGAATCCATGATCGTGGTAGGCTCCGGGGCAATCGGTTCCGAATTAGCATACTTCTACAATGCCATGGGAACCAAAGTATTGCTGGTTGAATTCATGCCGACCATCCTGCCGCTTGAAGACGAGGAAGTATCTAAACAAGTGGGTCGCTCTTTCAAAAAAGCCGGTATCGACGTGATGGTGAAATCTTCCGTGGAAAGCGTGGAAAGCGGAGAAGGCTTGTTGAAAGTGAATATCAAAAACAAGAAAGGCGAGATCGAAGTACACGAGGCTGAGATCGTGTTGTCTGCCGTGGGTATCGCCCCGAACGTAGAAAACATCGGTCTGGAAGAATTGAATATTGAAATGGAAAGAGGTCGTGTGAAAGTAGACGACTACTACCGCACGAACGTGGAAGGCGTTTACGCTATCGGTGACATCGTTCACGGTCCGGCTCTGGCTCATGTGGCATCTGCCGAGGCTATCTGCTGCGTGGAACACATCGCTGGCGTACACACTGAACCGATCGACTACACCAACATCCCCGGATGTACCTACACGACACCGGAAGTTGCATCTGTCGGTTTGAACGAGGCAAAAGCACTGGAAGCCGGTTATGAAATCAAAATCGGTAAATTCCCATTCACGGCATCAGGTAAAGCGAGTGCAGCCGGGGCAAACGAAGGATTCATCAAATTAATCTTCAATGCTGCCGACAACACCCTGCTGGGAGCTCACATGGTAGGAATGAACGTGACCGAAATGATCGCCGAGATGGTACTTGCCCGCAAAGTAAAAGCGACCGCTCATGACATCATCAAAACGGTTCACCCGCACCCGACAATGAGTGAGGCCGTGATGGAAGCTGCCGCCGCCGCTTACGATGAAGTAATCCATATCTAATTGAAAATTCAAAATGAGAATATAAAATGAAAATCACACTACTCACAAGCTCTTTATTATTCATCGGAGCGTCATTATGCGCTCAAACGATCGGTGAAAAAGAACTGAATGACATCAAGGGGAGCTTCCAGAAAGACGCTTCCACGAAAGCCATTCAGAACGTGTTGACCAATGACAAGAATATCCGGGATAATGCCCTTAACCGGGAAATTCAAGGAAAAATAGACCACTATTTCAAATATCGGGTAAAAGTACAGGGTATCACGGATCAGCAAAGCTCCGGACGTTGCTGGATGTTTACCTCTATGAACGTGTTACGCCCGAGCATCATCGAGAAATATAACCTCACGGGATTCGATTTCTCTCACAACTACCTTTACTTCTGGGATATGTTCGAGAAATCTAATCTTTTCCTGGAAAACATGATTGCCACGGCCAACAAGCCGATGGACGACCGGGACGTGACCTTCATGTTCCAAGCTCCCGTGGGTGATGGCGGTGTATGGAACCTCTATTATAACCTGGGAGAAAAATACGGTGTTGTACCCAAGGACGTCATGCCGGAAACCGCTCACTCAAACAACACGAGTGCCATGGGATCATTGATCAACGAGCGTCTCCGCAAAGGTGGCTACACAATCCGGGAAATGGCCGCTCAAGGCAAAAAGATCAAAGAGCTGCGTGCAGAAAAAGTTTCTATTCTGAAAGACATTTACCGAATCTTGGCTCTTTGCCTAGGCGAACCGCCAACCACATTCACTTGGAGATACAAGGATAGAAACGGGGAAATCAAGGAGCTGGCAAATTACACTCCCCAACAATTCTACAAGGAGATCACGCCAGCCGATTACAGCCCGAAAAATTACATCATGATCATGAACGACCCGACCCGGGAATATTATAAAGTATATGATATTCAGAACTACCGGAACACCGTCGAGGGGATCAACTGGGTATATCTGAACCTGCCGAACGAGGACATCAAAGCAGCAGCCATCGCCTCTATCAAAGGCAACGAGGCCATGTATACCTCCAGCGACGTGGGCAAATATTTCAACCGTGAAACCGGAATTCTTGACCCGGAAATGTACGACTACAACTCGCTGATGGGTGTAGACTTTTCCATGGACAAGAAAACCCGTATCCTGACTCGTCAAAGCGGTTCCGCTCATGCCATGTCATTGGTTGCCGTGGATGTTGATGCGAACGGCAAACCCACGAAATGGGAATTCGAAAACAGCTGGGGGCCGCAAGCCGGACACAACGGTTACCTCACCTTCACCGACAAATGGTTTGACGAATACATCTTCCGGGTAGTTATTCACAAAAAATACTTGGGAGAAAAGGCATTGAAAGCATTAGATCAAAAACCGATCTTGCTGCCGATGTGGGACTATATGTTCTAAAAGAAATTCAAACAATAAGCATAACGCCCGGAGGAATCTCCGGGCGTTACTTTTATTTCATCAGTTTCCGCCCATCCATATCCGCCAACACTCTCATTTGCTGGATGGCAATCCGGTTTAATTTCAACAAACGCTCTTGCTGATCCATACCTTCCTGAATGAAAACGGCATTCAAGTTTTCCATGTTCGAAAGGCAGATCAATTCATTGATCGTGGCATAATCCCGAATATTACCTTTCAAATCCAGATGCGCCTCCCGCCATTCGAAAGCTGTCATCCCGAACATGGCCACATTCAACACGTCAGCCTCATTGGCATACACTTGAGAGACCCGTGTCGGAGAAAGTTCTTCCGGGATCAGATTCTGCTTAATCGCATCCGTGTGGATATGGTAGTTGATTTTTGAAAGTTCCCGTTTGGCCGACCAACCGAGTTGAGCTTGCTCCTGTTCTTTCAGACGCTGGAATTCCTTGATTATATATAATTCAAACTCAACAGAAACCCAGCTGGCAAACTTAAACGCAATATCTTTATGTGCAAATGTTCCACCATAACGACCGGAACGAGAAATAATACCCATAGCATTTGTCGTCTCTATCCATTTTTTAGGCGAAAGAGTAAAAGCATTTAAACCGGCCTCTTTTTTAAACCCCTCGAATTCGAGGGGTTTAAAATCAGGATTATATAGAATTTCCCACAATCCTAAATATTCAATCGTCATCCTATTACGCATCCAGTTTGCAATCACGATATCTGGCTCGGAAGTCTTATATTTAGCAATGTCCGTGATAGAAATATAGTCAAAATCGTCCACTTTAATCACCGAAACACTCGTATTTTTTACCGTTATTTTTGCCATAATCCTTAATTTCTAATTTATATTTACAAAAATACATTATAATCTTTTCATTTCCCTTTACTCCACAAACACTCCGAGTCAGAAGTGTCCTTCCCATCTGCCGCACGGGCAAAAACATAAACAACCAGCCCCTCCACTTCTGCCTCTTCCGGGAAATCCATGCTCTCATTCCAATCCTCCCCACGCATTCCTAATCGCATCACTTTACAGGAATGTGTCGATTCGTGAAGAAGTACACCATAAATCTCGTCATCCAAGAAACAATCTATAGCTTCCACGGCCATTCTTCGGTGCGAGAAATGCACCTTCCGGTTCCCTGACTCCACCTCGCAAACAACTACCGGACTGACAAGCGCACCCGCCGCCACGCGAAATTTCGAGTAATCAATAATCCCCCGGTATTCCTGGATAGCTTTCTTATAGCGGACTATCGGTTTCATGGGATTAACCTTTTCAACCGTCACTGCCGTTGTCACGTTCGCACTCGTGAACCCGTTAAAGCCTTTCGGGTATTGATTTCCCGGAAATCCCAATCGAATCACCCGAGCCATCCATCCTCTTCTACTCACCACGACAGCAAAAGCCGCAGCTTGTTGCTTTTGCGGCTCCGTGCTAGGTTTACGAGAAATACTCGCTCCCTTACAATAATTCTTACCGTTAGCCCGCACATAGGCAACCACGTTTCCGAATTTTCCCCGCACCTGACCAATAGAGTTTACAAATTCCGCCATAATCCTTTTATTTAATTAAGACCCGCAATATACGACAATTAATTCAAAAATAAAGCTAATTAGCATAAAAATTGAAATAAAAATTCATCTTCATTTTTTGAGAAATACCGAATTACTACCTTCATAAACCTTATAGATACCTTATAGAAACATTATATGAACCTTATATATAATAAGGTTCATAAAGTGTAGATATTGTTTATTCAAAATATTATTACTACTATTGTACCGGAATTCATCTATTATTCATTTTTAAATCAGTATTGACATGGACATAACCTCTCCTCTATTTTTAGCCTTACTTGCAAACGGCCCGGTTAAAGCCGACGGGTATACTTATTTCTTGTACGGAGGGAAAGCCCGGAAATGCAAATCCAGCCGGGGACCCAGAAAGTCCAGAACAGAGGGAGAGAAACAAACCACGGACCGATTCACTGAAGCCCGCAAAATGTGGAAGATTTACAAACGGGCTATTGGGGACTTACCCATATGGCGAATCGCAGCCCGGGAGAGAGGGGTTTCCAAGAGCGACTCTTTATTCCATTCAACCAATGGAGGATGCCTACTCCCGGGCAAAGGAGTATGGGCATTCAAAACTTTCCGTTTTTCCATGGGAACACTAGAAGCCCCCGTCATCACCGGTTCGGAACGTAACGGGTGGATAGTCACCTTGAACTGGGAAAACGGTATCGATTGCCCGAAAGCAAGCGCCTCGGATCAAGTGTTCGTGGGATATTTCTACGACACGCTACGACGTTCTCCCTGTCTACTTCGTGACATACCCGCTCGCAGGGGCGACGAAAGCGTAACCATAGAAATCCCCTCCGGGGACCAACCGGAAGGGACACCACTACATCTTTATTTATTTTTTGGAGACAGCGAACTCGCCCGGTTTTCACCCAGCGAGTACACCCAAGTATAAAATCTACCGGGAGAACAACAGTTCCCGGTATTTCGGCAACGGCCAAATCTCGTCGTCCACGAGTAATTCCAGCTTATCCACGTGATAACGGATCTTCTCCAGATAGGGACGGACTTTTTCCGTGTATTCCTCGGCCCGCACCACTTCATCGGCAATCGCATTGGCCTGCTTGCGAGCTTCCGTCATATCGGACACCATCGTCTGAATCTCCCGGATATGATAGGAAATCGTGCGAATAGCCTCGATTTGCACGTCGGCCACGGACTCGTAGTCCGGCAGGATATTCTTCAAAGCGGTCACATTCGTCAACAGCGTGTTCTGGTAAGTGATCGCGGTCGGGATAATATGATTCAACACGAGATCTCCCAAAACACGAGATTCAATCTGTAACTTTTTCAAATAAATTTCATTCTTGATCTCGAAACGCGCTTCCAGCTCCCGTTCACTCAATATCCCGTTGTCCACGAACAACCGCTTGGCCTTCTCCGAGCAATAAGCCTTTAAAGCCGGGATACAATCCACCTCCGTGGACAATCCCCGACGGGCAGCCTCGTCCCTCCATTCCTTGCTGTAACCGTTCCCCTCGAAACGTACGGGTTTGGACTCGATGATGTATTTACGCAATATCTGGAAAATTGCCTCATCTTTCTTAACGCCTTTCTCGATTAAAGCATCCGTTTCCTTTTTAAAGGCGATCAACTGCTCGGCAACAGCGGCATTCAATGCGATCATCGGCCCCCCACAATTAGCTGAAGAACCCACAGCGCGGAATTCAAAACGATTCCCGGTGAAAGCGAAAGGAGACGTACGATTTCGGTCCGTGTTATCCAGCATGATCTCCGGAATTTTACCCACGTTCAATTTTAACTCGGTCTTCTCGTCCGGACTCATCTTCCGGTCGCTCACCTTCTCCACCAACTCGTCAAGCATTCCCGACAAATAATTCCCCAAAAACACCGACATGATTACCGGTGGAGCCTCGTCTCCACCCAGCCTGGCCTCGTTTCCTTGAGACACGATCGATGCTTTCAACAAATCACCATGTTCATACACGGCCTTTATTGTCGATACCAGAAAGATCAGGAACTGCATGTTCGACTTCGGGTTTTTGCCCGGAGACAATAGGTTCACTCCCGTGTTCGTCAACAACGACCAGTTATTGTGTTTACCCGAACCGTTCACCCCCTTGTAAGGTTTCTCGTGCAACAACACCCGGAAATTATGACGACGTGCCACTTTTTTCATGGTGGACATCAACAACTGGTTATGATCGACGGCCAGATTCGCCTCTTCAAAAATAGGGGCACATTCGAATTGATTCGGGGCCACCTCGTTATGACGGGTTTTGATCGGAATTCCCAGGCAATGACACTCGTATTCCAGCTCCTCCATGAAAGCCGTAACCCGTGCCGGGATGGAACCGAAATACTGATCCTCCAGCTGTTGATCCTTCGCGGAAGAATGGCCCATGAGCGTACGACCACACAATTTCAGATCAGGACGGGCATTGTACAAAGCCTCATCCACCAGAAAATATTCCTGTTCCCATCCCAACGTGGCAATCACTCGCTGCACGTCTTTATCGAAATACTGGCAAATATCCACTGCAGCCCGGTCGATCATGGCCAATGACTTTAGCATAGGAGTCTTGAAATCAAGCGCTTCCCCCGTGTAGGCCACGAATACCGTGGGAATACACAACGTGCGGTTATTAATAAAAGCCGGGGAAGCCGGATCCCAAGCCGTGTAACCACGAGCCTCGAACGTGTTGCGAATTCCCCCGTTCGGGAAACTGGATGCATCGGGTTCCTGCTGAACCAGTAACCGCCCGTCAAATGATTCGATCACGTCGCCATCCGGCAACAAATCAATAAAAGAATCATGTTTTTCCGCCGTGGCACCGTTCAAGGGATGAAACCAGTGCGTGTAGTGAGTAACTCCCCGTTCAACAGCCCAAGCTTTCATGGCAGCTGCCACTTGATCGGCTAACCCTCGATCGATCGCCAATCCTTCAGACATCGCCTTCTCCAACTTTTTGTAAGCTTCGATGGAAAGGTAATGACGCATTTTATCCATTGAAAACACGTTTTCTCCAAACACGACAGAACACCTGGGACGTTCCCCGCACTCCACGGGTTTACGACGGGCGATCTCTTGTAAAGCTAAGAATCTAAATTTCGCCATAAATTCACATTTTAAGAAGTGGACCCTATATTTTCAAGGGTCAAATATATAAAATATTATTTATTTTAAATATATACCCCTATATTTTTAATGCAAATTTCAAAACAAACACATTTTTCACAGACACACCCCCTATAAAATATACCCCTACTTATTTATATTCACTTTATAATATTCGCATCCATAAAAATAAACAACGTATATACATGACTAAATAAATAAAAACACGTACATTTGGAAAATATCCCGCACAGGGAGTAAAGGCGTACAAAATAGTATTATACATGTCAGAATATCCTTCAACTTTCGGAACAAAACCTTCAGTGGAAATGCAAGAGGCCATACTAGCCGCAGCCCCGAACATGATGGTTATCTTTGATGAGTCGTATCATCTGGTCAGCTTACTTAATCCCATCCGCGAGCATATCCCTTATCCCCCGGAAGAGATGATCGGTAAGCCACTGGAGGAACTTATTGAAGAACCGGAAAGCAAAAATTATTTTCAAGAACAACTCCAGAAGACACGAGAGGAAAAAACTCCCCGCTATTTTGACATCTATCTCCCGGTAAGGAACACGAAGTACTTTTTTGATATTCACACGGCCCTCCTCCCGAACAATCAAGTGATCGCTTTCATGCGAGACATCACGGATTACACGTTGAGAAAAACAGAGACAGAAAAATTACAGCTCTTTCTGAACCGGGTACTTGAAAGCATCGAGTTTCCTATTTCAATCAAAGATATGAATACGGAACGCTATATATTCTGGAGTGAACGATCAGGCATATTCGGACGTACTACCAAAGAGATGATCGGACACACGGAAGAACTGATTGCTAGTAAAGAACGAGCCCGACAGATGCAAGAATTTGACCGGAAGCTAGCCTCGGAAAAGAAATCCTATCAAGGAACCGAGAAATTCGTGCTTGCCGACGGTCAAGAACACTCGCTGCTAATCACTAAACATCTTTTCACGGAAGACAACACGAATTGGCTCGTATGTACTGCTCTGGACATAAGCAACATGCAAAAACAACAGGAAGAGATCAAATCCCTCACCAAAAAATTGATTCTCGCCCTAAATATCACGAAACATGCCCTCTGGATGTACGACATCGAAGAGCAAGTGTTTACAACCAACTCCCTGCAATTAAAGGGTATTTACAAGGAAACCCTTGAATGGGACTTGAAAATACCAATGATCAAATTTTATAACGCCATCCACCCGGATGACCGGGAACATGTAGCGAAAGAATTTAACAACCTTATTTGCGGGAAAGTGTACCGGATAAGATTCACCTTCCGGGCTGATTTCAGACATTGCGGAAATTATAAATGGGTTGAAATTAATGCTTTACAGGAAGAAGACGGGACTCGTAGAAATACCAACCGGCTAATAGGGACCTCCTGCTCTATCGACGATTACAAGAGACTGGAAACTTCGTTGAGGGATGCCAAGGAAGAACTGGAAATCACGAACTCCTCGCTTTCCTCCGTCCTCAGCCTGGCACACGTTCTCCCGTGGGATTGCGACGTTCCATCGTTAACCTTCTCCTGTGATTACGACATCTACCATCACGAAGACGCTCTCTTTGCCATTGACGGCAAATATTATTGCAAAGTCGAAAAGTATATCAACTCGATACATCCCGACTACCGAGAACATATGCGTGACGTGTTCAATGAACTCCTAACAGGTAAACGCAAGGAATTTCACGAGGAATACCTCGTACACTGGTACAATGACCGGGAATACGAGTGGATCAACAAGCAAGGTACCGTTTATGAATACGATAGCACGGGAAAACCGAAAACCATCATCGGGTCAAGTGTCGTGATCACGGAACGCAAACAAATGGAACAAAAGCTATTACAGGCCAAAGAACAAGCTGAAGAAAGCAACCGTTTGAAATCTGCATTCCTGGCAAACATGAGTCACGAAATCCGCACCCCACTTAACTCGATCGTGGGTTTCTCCGAGATTCTCGCCATGACGGAAAATGAAGCTGAAAGACAGGAATACATCAAGATTATAAAAAACAACAATAACCTGCTGCTACAATTAATCAACGATATTCTCGACCTCTCTAAAATTGAAGCGGGGACATTGGAGTTCGTGTACTCGGAAGTCGATATAAATAGCCTCATTGAAGAAATCGCCCAGGCAACCCAGCTTAAAATGATAAATCCCGATGTCACGTTTAGCGTGAAAGAATGCTTGCCACGGTGCATTATCAGAACAGAACGAAACCGTGTATCCCAAGTTATAAACAATTTCATCACGAATGCCATCAAATTTACCCACCAAGGGAGCATAAAGCTAGGTTACAAACTCTCGTCACCCGGCACGCTCTATTTTTACGTGTCAGACACGGGCTGCGGGATTGCACCCGACAAAAAAGAGAAAGTGTTTGGCCGCTTTATCAAACTGAACAATTTTGCCCAGGGGACGGGATTGGGGTTAGCCATCAGCGAAACGATCATCACGAAACTAGGTGGTAAAATAGGCGTTGATTCAGAGGAAGGTAAAGGCTCCACTTTCTGGTTCACCTTGCCGTATGTTCCACTGAAATAAATTTTATTACCTTTGGGGAATAAAGAAAACGATTAATCATGAAGAAAATTGCCGCCATTCACGACCTGTCTGGCTACGGAAGGGCTTCATTAACCGTGGCCATCCCCATATTATCGCACATGGGATACCAAGTTTGCCCCCTTCCCACCGCCATACTATCCGCCCATAGCGAATACAAGGATTTTCGCTCGTTAGATCTGACCGATTACATGGAAAGTTTTATCGCTCATTGGAAAGAGTTACAACTCCAGTTTGACGCCATCTACACGGGCTACTTGGCTTCCGTGAAACAAATGGGCATCGTCAGTGATTTTTTCGCACATTTCAAGAATGATCAAAATTTCATCCTCGTTGATCCCGTACTAGGAGACCACGGAGAATTATATTCCGGCATGACCCCCGACATGGTGAAAGGAATGCGGGAACTCTGCACCCAAGCCAAGGTGGTCACCCCGAACTTGACGGAAGCCGCCTTTCTGCTGGGGTACAACCCGCGGCAGGAGATTTCCGTAGAAACCGCCATACAATGGTGCAAACAGTTGAGCGAACTCGGGCCGGAACACGTGATTATCACCTCGGCTCCCGGAAGTAACGCCCAAAACGTAGCCACCCTCGCTTATAATCGCTTGGATCACCGAACTTGGCGAGTTCTATGTGACTATATCCCGGCCTCATATCCCGGCACGGGCGACGCTTTTGCCAGCGTGATCACGGGGTGTATGCTCAACGGAGACAGTCTCCCGGAAGCCCTCGACCGAGCCGTGCATTTTATCAACATGGGAATTAAAGCCACCTTCGGTTACGCTCACAATCCCCTTGACGGCATGAATCAGGAAAAAGTGCTTCATTACCTTAACGAACCACTGCCTTATTACAAGTATGAGCTCGTTGAGACAAATGAAAAAATTTAGAATTTAAAGTTTAGAATTTAGAATGAAAAGAACCTATTCATTCACGATTTATGAAGACGACTTATGATTGAAAAAATGTCGTTTAGCAGGTGAAAACCACTTCATCCAAAATCATAAATCTAAAATCAAGAAATTAATTAGTCATGATTAAAGCTATCATTATCGATCTGGACGGTACCACGCTCCCTCGCAACTGGCATCAGATAAGCGAGGAAAACCGGAAAGCACTGGAAGAGGCGGGACGCCAAGGAGTGGTTCGAATCCTAGCCACGGGACGCTCCGTGTTTTCACTCAACAACACGTTACCCGAAGGGCTGCCGGTAGATTACATGGTATTTTCCTCCGGAGCCGGCATCATGCACTGGGAGGACAAAGAGATACTTCTTACCCGGGAATTATCAGCCGAAGAGACCTTGGAGATTGCTACTCACCTTTGGAAATACGATATAAATTTTACCATACAGCAAAGGATTCCCGACAACCATCATTTTTATTACCGGAATATCTCCTCTCTTCACGAAGATTTCCGACGTCGTATCGAAAATTATCCCGGTTTGGGGACTCCCATTTCTTCGACCGACGAGATTCGGGGCGGGGCCACTCAATTTCTTGTTATCCTAGACGCACAACAACTCCAACTTCACGGGGATATTCAACAAAAATTATCAACCTATTCCGTGATCCGTTCCACGTCCCCCATCGACAACCAAGCCATCTGGACCGAAGTTTTCGCTCCCGATGTCAATAAAGGTACGTCTTGCCAGTTACTCCTTGATCAGCTAGGTATTCATTACGATGAATGTGCCGGACTCGGGAATGATTATAACGACCTTGATTTTCTCAAACGTTGCGGCCACCCGTTCATCGTGTCCAACGCCCCAAAGCCTCTACGAGATCAATTCGATAATATGCCCGCAGACGAAGATAACGGACTCGCCGTATTCATCCGGCACGCTCTAACCTTGTAAACATGATTTATAAACCAAACTTCTTTGTCATCACCGGTGGGCCTGGTGTTGGCAAAACGACCTTACTGGAAGCATTAGCCAGACAAGGTTTCCCGTATGTTCCCGAAGTTGCCCGGGAAATTATCCGGGAACAAGTCTCCCAAAACGGAGATGCCCTCCCTTGGGCAAACATTCCCGCTTATACCCACCTCATGCTTTCCCGCTCCGTGGAATCCTTCGAACAGCACCAAAAACAGGGATCTGTTCTTTTCTTCGACCGGGGCATCCCCGACACTCTCGCTTACGCACACCTCACCCTCCAGCCTATATTACCCGAACTCCAACATGCAGTTCAAGACTTCCGCTACAATACGCAGGTATTCATCCTTCCCCCTTGGTCCGAAATCTACGAAACCGATTCCGAACGTAAACAAACCTACCAAGAAGCTGTCGATACTTACGATATCATGTTCGCCACCTACCAGCAACTCGATTACACGCCCATAATCGTACCTAAAGGAACACCAGCAGAGCGAGCGAACTTTATCATTGACACTTTAAATCAAACAAAGGTTATTTCAATCGTACGTTGAAATCGTACAACTGAATTTTTTATTCATTCACATTTAAAACTATCCTTTTATAAATCAAAAAGGTGTGTCGCCTAACAACACACCTTCTCTATATTGCGATCTATTTCTCTTAAATCACTCCTTTTACAACAAGCAATTCGGCCATTTGTTGTTGCAACTTCACGGCTTCCTCTCTCGCCCTCACGGCAAAATTCTCGGTCTTATCCGCAAAGATGATCCCGCGAGAAGAGTTCACGATCAACCCGCAATGAGAGTTCATACCGTATTTAGCCACCTCTTCCAAACTACCACCTTGCGCTCCCACTCCCGGAACTAACAAGAAGTGATTCGGAACGATCTCACGGATACCGCTCAACATTTCCGCTTTCGTGGCTCCCACGACATACATCATATTCTGGTCATTCCCCCACTCCTGAGATTTACGCAAAACCCGTTCATACAATTTCACACCATTCTCCTCAAAGAATTGGAAATCAAAAGCACCTTTATTAGAGGTCAAAGCTAACAGGATCACCCATTTCCCTTCGTATTTCAGAAACGGGGTCACGGAATCCTCTCCCATGTATGGAGCCACCGTGATAGAATCAAATTCCATCGTCTCCAAGAAAGCACGGGCATACATCTCGGATGTATTTCCAATGTCCCCACGTTTAGCATCGGCAATCAAGAATATCTCGGGATATTTTGATTTGATATATTTCACCGTTTTCTCCAACGTGATCCAACCGGCAACCCCATTACTCTCGTAAAACGCAATATTGGGCTTATAAGCAATCGCCACGTCCGCTGTTGCATCCACGATAGCTTTATTAAACTCGTACACGGGGTCCTCCGCTCCCATCAGGTGTTGAGGTAATTTCTTTATATCTGAATCCAAACCCACGCAAAGGAAGGACTTTTTCTTTTTTACCTGTTCAAATAACTCGTTATAAGTCATACCCTCTAACTTTTATCTTTTAGTTTTTAAC
>DYVS01000054.1:0-6632 GCA_020743075.1 Butyricimonas virosa
GGCAGGTTGCTGCTACCGGAAGTATGAACCGGAACCGGATATTGAAAATAAACAGTGCCCTAAAGAAAGCTAATGAAGATGCCAATAAGGTGGATTCAAAAACTCCGTTGGCACAGTATGAGGAAGGGGAATCCACCACGGCATTGAAGGTGGTTAAATCGGCAGGGATTGACCCGGCAACGGGACAAGAAGTATTTATAAAATTGAACGGTGAGAGAACTTTCGAGTATTCTGCGGATGACAAATTTGTGATCGGGGACACGGAGCCGAGATTCCGGGGGACAGTTTCCACCAATTTGTTCTACAAAGGTTTCAGCCTCTATCTGTTAGGTCGTTACGAATGTGGTGCTTACCTGTACAACGAGACTCGTGCCACGAAAGTGGAAGGTGCAAACCCGAAAAAGAATGCGGATAAACGGGTGTTTGATAGTCGTTGGAAGAATCCGGGAGATATTGCTTTCTACAAGGATATTGCCGATTCCGACGGGTGGGGGACGAATCCGAAACATTCCGATCGTTTCGTGGAAAAAGAAAATGTATTCACGTTAGGAACGGTGAATTTCGGTTATGAATTCGGGCAGAATATCTGTTCCAAGATTGGGGTTCGGAATTTACGTGTCGGAGTGAATTTGACTGATATTGTGCGTTGGTCAAACGTGAAAATAGAACGAGGACCCACTTATCTATATAGTAACGGGTTTTAATTTACGCTTAGTACAACATTTTAAAAGGAAAGATTATGATGATAAGATTTAGAAATATAATGATACTTTTAGTCTTGTTCGTCGGGGGAAGTTCTTGTGACAGCTTTTTGGACGTGCAACCTAAAGGAGAAGTACTGGAAGGCGATTTGTTGAAGGATGCGAAGGGATTTGAGAATGCCCTCTACGGAGTTTATGCTAAAATGGGGACAGCGGGGCTTTACGGGCAGAATTTGAGTTATTATGCTTTGGACTTGATGGCTCAATATTATACTTCTGCAAATAATGAAGAGACGGAGCCGCTCATACAGTATGACTATAAGAGTACGAAAGTGGAAGATCGTTTCTATAATATCTGGTGTGAGATGTATTCCAATATTGCGTATGCAAATAACGTGTTGGAGCATTTGGAACATTTTTCTCCTTCGGATATGCAATTTTATAATATTTATAAAGGAGAGGCTTTGGGACTGCGGGGATTCATGCATTTTGATCTCTTACGTATTTTCAGCGAGCAGATCACGGAAAACGAGGGGGCTGACGGGATTCCTTATTCAACCCGCTTCTCTTTGTTCGCCCCGGACGTGTTGAAGGCTAAAGACGTGTATAAACGGATTATTTCGGATTTAAAATCGGCAGAACAACTGTTGGATGACGAGGAGTTGTATGCCTCGGCCTCTTCGAATGCCAATTTCCTGAAAGATCAAAATATCCATTTTAATTTGCAGGCCGTGCAGGCAACGCTGGCAAGGGTTTACTTGACGGAAGGTGTATTGGATAGCGCTTTGTATTATGCGCAACAAGTGATACAGTCTCCTGGGCTTTCTTTATTGGATTACACGGAGATCGCCGGGGATATGGCGGGGAAATTGTCATCCAAGGAGACGGTGTTCGGGATTTATTCCAAGAGCTTTGCTGATCCAGTGATCAAGATATTACACAATTCCCAAACGGCATATTCTCTTGAAATGCGTTATAATATTCAACAGTTATACCAAGTGGACGGGACCGGGAATGATTATCGTTGGAGCGCATGGTACACGTATAATGACGTGGCTAAAGACTGGAAGTTGGATAAATTGACGGATTCTTACGTGTTGAACAATAACGAATATTCTCGTCCTGCGGGACAAATTCGCGGGATCAATATGATTCGTTTGTCTGAAATGTATTATATCGCGGCAGAGAGTGCTTTGAAATTAGGACATTATGATCAAGCTCTCGATTATTTTAATGAATTGCTGGAAAGTCGGGGGCTGGTAGCTCTGGACGAGAGAACTCCGGCTGAAACTTTGACGATTGACAAGATCACGGATGACCGATATAAAGAGTTTGTCGGGGAAGGCCAGTCTTTCTACCATATGAAACGGTTGAATCTGGATATCTTGAATGTGGAGGGTAAAATCATACCTGCAGACAAGAAAGTTTACGTGGTGGATATTCCGTCACAAGAGTTTGAATTTAGAAGATGAAATCGTAAATAAGAAGCATATGAGAAAAATAACATATATAATTACCAGTTGCTTGTTCGTGCTGTTCGGTACAGGACTGACTTCTTGCAACGAACAAGATTATAAATTGTTCGACTCTTCCCGTACCGGAATTTATTTCACGGAGGATAGTGTGGTGTATTCTTTCGGGGTGACAAAATTGGAAGTCACTTCCCATGAAATGGAACTTCCCGTGAAAATAATGGGGGCTCCTGTGAAAGAGGAACGTTCTTTCAAGGTGGAGGTTGTGACAGACAAAACGACCGCAAAAGCGGGAGAGCATTATATTATGCCGACGGAGTTAATTATTAAAGCGGATTCTGTAAATGGAGTACTTCCGGTGACTGTTTTGCGTGAAGATTTAGGAAGTGATACATATTGGCAGGTAGCTTTCCGTTTGGTGTCAACAGATGATTTTGAGCCGGAAAATGAGATATTAACTGTGGCAATAGCCTCTTTCAATAACATCGTGGAACCGCCTCAATGGAAAGATTGGCAAGGTAATTTAACATGGCCTAATTATAAATTAGGAGTGTGGGATCCGGTGAAATGGGTGAAGTTCATGGAGTACTTCCGGGCGATGGAGCAAAGTGCCCCGGCCACGTATAAAGGCATGGTTGAAATGTATGGTCCGGATTTGGAAAATGTTCAATACGGGTGGATGGACGAGTATAATTATGCGGCAACCAAGTATATCTTGATTCCCATGTATGATTTCTTTGAAGCAAATCCGGAATTATTGGAAAGCGGGCGAAATGATATCCCGAAACCGTATTGATAGAATGAATGATATATGTAATAAAAACAGATGATTATGAAGTTGAAATATTTATATATATGGTTAATTGGCTTATTGGCAATCGGTTGTTTTGATGATGACACGACGGTTGACACGGTTCGGATATCCGAAGTGGCCATTGATACCAATAGTTTGCAGAAAGAATATAACCGGGATAAAAATCAGACGCTGGTGATTGACATCACCCCTTATGTAACTCAAAAGGAAAAAGATCTTCCTTTGACATTCCAATGGGATATGGATTACAAGTTTTATTCGGATTCATCGGTTTTGTACGTGGATTGTCAGGAGTTAGGTACTTTCCCGATGCGGGTAAAGGTAAGTAACGAACATAGTAGTGCTTTCTACGAGTTCAAGTTGCATATTAATTCGCCTTACGAAGAGGGAATTGCCGTGTTGAGTGAAAGTAATGACGGGATGGGGATGCTTTCATTCATGCGTCAGATGGCTGACGGTACTTTGGGGAGTTTTGAAACTCGTTGTTTGTCAACGAATAATCCCGGAGTTGTGTTCCCGAAATCACCCACGGATATGTCAAAAAGGTTATCCCAATTATTTATCAGTTATAAAGATGATCCTTCCATCTATATGGTAAATGCCAAAACGCTTGAACTGGAGAATGTCGTGACGGCTACTGAGTTTTCGGATTTTGTCCCCGTGACAATGATGATGCCGGACAACACGGCTCGTACGGCAATCGCTCTGTCCGAGAATGGAAAAGTGTATAATTTGGCCAGTATGGAGGGATTAATACTCTCTCATACAGCGTTGAGATCAACCTATTCTTTGGTACACCACGGTTATTTTGGTGCTTATAATCCTGCATATTATCTGTGGGATGCGAATCTACACACGATTTGTTATTATAACGGGTACACGGTTAACAATTGTTCCCAATTCGGGGCAATTTGGGATGAAGATCATGAGGTGGTTGCGATATTTGAGAATGAGAAAGGATCGTCATTTACCGTATTGACACGAAAGAATGGTGAGATTTGGAAAACCTCTTTAGGTAATTATATCTACCTGCAAGATCCTGATACTTATCAGTATGTAGGTGTTGATTATCGGGATGTACAAAGAGTGATTACCAATCCGGTTCTTGAAAAAGAGAATCCGAAAGTAGCCAGTCCTTCTTACCAATGCTTGTTCTACGCGCAAGGTAATAAGATTTATCGTTGGTACTATTCTTCCACTTCGTTCCCGACCGAATCATGGGCGACGATTGATGACATTCCTAACGCCGAGATCACGACAATGGCGATTAGCCCGGATGAATCCCAAGTGTACGTGGGAGCTTATCGCTCGGATGAATCCGGTGAAAACGGGTATATCTATATCTACGACACGAGGACCGGTCGTTTGATCAATTCTTACAAAAACGTGGCCTACAAGCCGATAAAAATAATGTATAAAGTAAAATGAAGCATATAATCAGTATTCTTCTTCTGCTTGCAACCATCGGTTGCAGGCAGAAAGGACCCGCTGAGGTTACCGGAATGGTAAGTCCGGGAGAATATTCGGAATATCAATTATTTTTGATTGATGGAGACAAGAGAGATTCTTTATCGGTTGAAAATCAAACAGGATTTTTTTCGCTCCAACTGGATGGTGACACATCTCGGATCGTAACTTTGATGGGAGTCGTGGGAACCGGGCAAAATAAGTGGCCGTTTGAACAGGCATTATATATTGAACCGGGAACAAAAGTTGAGCTTGATATTCAGTTCAAAAATCGGAGGGTAGAAATGGCTGCGGATAAGAAAGATCGTGATAATGCGGCATTGATAACCTATAATCGTTTTTATCTGGATAAAAGTCGAGCGATATGGGAGAACCCGCCCGTTACGAATGAGCTAAAAAATAGTATGGGTGAAATCTATACTCGTGTGAATGACGTGATAGAAGAATTTCGACCTGCCAATATGACGGAAAGTTACCTGCGGATACAGGCTTATTTGTCTTTTATACAGGCTTTGGATGGCGTGACTTATATGTATTCCCGAAATGGAGAGGTATTGCCCGATGGAATGAATGAACTGATTCCCCCGGTCTACGAGGTTTTGGATGATCCCATGGCTTCACGTTTTTATAACACGAATTCCTTCGTGTTCAATTATCTGAAGAAAGAACGTGAGACACCGGAGGAACAGATTCAACTATTGAAAGAGCGTTTTACGGTACCATCTATCGTGTTATCTGTGAGTCGTTTGGTGTTGCAAAGTTTCGTGGCAAATTATAACTACAAAAACGGTTTTGAAGAAGGTTTGCTGCGTTTGAAAAATATGGCGGCTGAACTAGGGGAAGAAGGGGAGAAGCTGGTAAAAGATTTCGAATCCAAAAAGTATTCCATGGAAGGAGCGGCTTTGCCTGACGTGATGCTGGAGGACGTGGATGGTAAAATGCACAAACTAACGGATTTCCGGGGAAAATATCTTTACATTGACTTGTGGGCTTCATGGTGTGGTCCGTGTTGTCAAGAAGTTCCCTATTTGCAAAAATTAGAAAAGCAATTAAATAATCCCATGGTGGAATTTATCAGTATCTCGCTCGATACGAATAAAAAAGCATGGAAGGAAAAGATGAAACAATTAAACATGCATGGCCACCAATATATCGTGACCGGAGATCAATTTGCCACGATGATGAATATCAAAGGAATACCCCATTTTCTGCTTTATAGTAAAGAGGGTACATTGATGCAGTATAAGGCGGAGCGTCCCTCTTCAGACGATAGAATACGAAATGTATTGGTCCGATTAAAATAAAAAAAAGGTTCCGTAAGGAGCCTTTTTTCACACAAATGTGTCTGAGTAATTGAATATTAAACGAGAGTTCTTTTTATTGCTTTCTTAAAAACTGAATCCACTTTGGAAAATGTTCGACTGATTGTAAGGAACCAAGTTCCCGGAGAAAGTCAACTCTCTTCCGTTCGTGTTTGAACTTACGGTTACTGTGGAGTAATTACTCCCGTAGCCGAGGCGAACAGTAACTTGAGCAAATAAAGCGGCACCCATCACGTTGAACGTGTAAGTGATATTTCCGTTTTTATCAACTCTTTCGTTAATACTGGAAGGCCAGCCGGTGAGCGTGATCCCGCCTAAGCCGTTCGGTCCGGGGTTAAACCCGTTGAATGCCAGCTGCAAGGAAACTTGATTGTTGTCCATGGCCACGAAGTTCAAGTTGTTCGTTACGGGAATGGCTGCCCCGAAATTATTGAACAGCGTGTTGGCTTGTAACACCCAACTGTTACTTTTAAGTGCTTTTACTGCGTCTTGGTAGGCGATCATATTTTGTTGTTCGCGAACCATTCTGTTGTGCATCCTCATGCATTCCCTGTGAGCTTTTCTTTTTGCTCGTAGTTCTTTTTTTGTTTGTGCTTGCATCGCGAAGTCACTGAACAGGAATGTAGTCATTGCCAATAAAAAAATAATTTTTTTCATAGCGTCTCTTTTTTATTTTATTCTGATTAGTTTAGTTTACGAATTGACATATCCCCTCACCATCTTTTGCTAGTCCTTGAAAGAATGACTAATAGAATATTCAAATTCTATGGCGTATACGTCACGCAATCGGACAGGGTTATCCTTATCTCTTTAAAAAAGATTAATTTTATAAAGTTGGTCTTTATATAACTTGCTA
>DYVS01000055.1:0-26717 GCA_020743075.1 Butyricimonas virosa
AGTACCCGAATTTATAGGGTGTTTTATTTATATGTCGTATCTTTGATACATTGTTAGGGTGTTTGTTAAAATTTTTGTTTAATCCGAGTCAACCATTTTCAGGAAAGTACAATGCGACTGGAATCTAAAACCTAAGAAACAACACTTAAAAGAAAGCGTTTGATTTCATCTTTTTGATCCGGATGGAACCAATGAATATCAGCGTCATTGCGATACCAGGTAAGCTGCTTTTTTGCATATCGGCGGGTATTTCGCTTAATAAGTCGAATGGTTTCTTCCCGGTCAAACTTACCGTCAAAGTAATCGAACCACTCCTTGTATCCAACCGTATTCAAGGCGTTCAGGTGGCGTAAAGAATAAAGTCTACGGGCCTCCCCCTCCATTCCGGCCTCCACCATTTGATCCACCCTACGATTGATACGGTCGAACAATTCTTCTCTTTCCCGGTTCAACCCGATCTTCACGATGTCAAACTCCCGGTCTTTCACGCTCCCGGTCAAAAAAGAAGAATAAGGCTTTCCGGTCATCAGGCAAACTTCCAAAGCGTGCATGATCCGTTTGGCATTCTTCAAATCCACCGTGATATATGAGACTGGATCCAACCTTTTCAACAACATCCGCAACGCCTCGATCCCATCCCGTTCAAACATTTCCTTCACAGAAAGACGTATTTTCTCGTCAATTGTAGGCATCTCGTCAATACCTTTGCACACGGCGTCAATGTACATCATGGAACCACCCGCCATGATTACCACCTCTTTCGTCTCTAACAACTCCCGGATCTTCCGGATAGCCTGTTGCTCGAACTCCCAACAATTAAAATAACTCTGTACAGACTCCGTTTGTATAAAAAAATGAGGAACTGCCTCCAGTTGCTCTCGTTCCGGCACGGCAGTTCCTATATACATTTCCTTGTAAATCTGTCGGGAATCACATGAAATAATCGACGTCTTGTACATCTTGGCCAGCTCGATACTCAAATCTGTTTTCCCCACTCCTGTCGGTCCAAGCAATACGATTAACGTCCCCATATTAATTTTAGATTTAATGATTTTAGATTTTAAATTGAAAAAATAAGCCTTGTGCGGCCGCAATCTAAAATTTAAAACCTAAAATCTAAAATTATTAAAGTCTATCTATATAATCATCCAAACTCTCGTAACGCTCGTCACGATAGTACTCATCATCACCACCCCGGTCTTGGCGATCCTCGTCGTCATAATCCCCATTACCGAACTCTTCCATGAAACTATCGTCATAATCCCCCTCGTACTCTTCCTCTGGCTTGTCAAACTCCCAATCAGCATTCCCATCCTCGTAAGAGAATTGTTCCGGAATATCCCCCTCACAAGCAACGCATACCGGCATCACGTCGGAAGAATCACGGATATATTCCCCAGCATACTCTACCTTAAAATATTTGTTAGAGAAGAAATCATACACGTACTCCAATTCAAGACACCCCGGTTTAATGATGTCACTGATTTTCGTGTTGTCCATGACGAGTGTTTCATTCTCCTCATCTTCCGTCGTCATATCCATCAATGCAATTTCTTTCACCCGGTTTCCCATCCGGTCAAGCGTGAAAAAAGATGCCATTTGAGAGCTGTCATAATTCAACGTCTCAACTATTTTATCGTGAAATTGTTGAAATGTCTGTTCTCCACCAACAGCAATCTCACATCTAAAATCCGAACTAGTCGGTAAACTGATTTCAAATCTGTAGTCCATATGTTATTTTATTTTAACCTAGCATCAATGCAGAACCGACGCCCAGCGCCGTTACACCCAATATCATTAAAATCACGAAAGCGACAACAGCCAACGCCACGCAGATTCCAACAATACCACAAACCCGTCCGGCACTAAGATTCTTATAGGAAGCCTCCGTGTACTCTTCCGGATGTTCCAGATAAGCCCTCCGGGGCCCGGAAGCAATGGCTACTGCCAGAATTCCCAGCACCAACCCCACGAATCCGTAACACCAGCAAAACACCAGAGACAAAATCCCTAAAACCAACACAGCCGTTGCGTTAGGAAGATCCTTTTTCTTCATTTCCATTATCTCCATGGTCGTAATTTTAATGAATTATTAATTTAAGCAAATATGAAATTAAAATTATTAGCAAGCAAACAAAACCTGCAAATTTTATTGCCCCGGGTGTAATTTTTTTCACCCCTACAAAATGCGCCATGGCAAGGCCGATAAACACGATCAAAGGGAGCAACCCCGGATAGATTTTCACGGACTCCCACAACTCTCTTTTCAAGAGCAATAACACCGCAGTTTGGAATCCACATCCGGGACACTCGATCCCGAAGATATCTTTAACCAAGCAAGGCAATTGATGCCCTTCCAGCCACGTCCAAATACTCAATTCATACATTTATCGTGTCAAGCAAATGGGGTTTTACCGAAGTATATACAGCAAAAACGACGACAAGAATAACAGCCAGCAGGATAATCGCACCGATACAAATCCCGATGACGCCACATATTCTCCCGGCATTCAAATTCTTATAGGATACTTCCGTGAATCGCTCCGGGTTCTCCAGATAAGCCTTGCGAGGAGCCGAAGCCAGTACCACGGCCAAGATTCCAAGTACCAGACCTATAATTCCGTAACACCAGCAAAACACCAACGACAGCGCTCCTAAAACAAGCGCTGCCGTAGCATTCGGTAAGTCTTTCCTTTCTCCGTCAAAATCTCCCATAATCTATACCTTAAATTTTAAATATCATGAACTACTGTTTCCAGTATATCAATTGCCTCCTTGATCAGGTTGATGTTTGCCTGGGAACCCATATGTCCGATCCGGAATACTTTCCCGGCCAGTTTACCATAATTACCTCCCACGACCATCCCCTGCACTCTCAATTCCGAATCCAGGCGCTCCCAAGTCATATGCTCCGGCACGTAAACCGCGGTCACTGTCGGGGAACACACGGCTCCTTTCACGGGGTATATCTTCAATCCCATCTCTTTAATCCGTTCACGGCAGTAAATAGCCACCTTCTCGTGACGAGCGATGCAACTCTCCAGCCCTTCCTCGAATATCAGTTCGCAAGCTTTATGCAATTGGGCTGTTCCCTGCCAGTAGGGCGTGTACGGGAAGTACCCAGTTTCGGTTACATTCCGAAAAGGTAGCAATGCCTCATACCCGGCATAATTCACCTCCTCCACGATTTTCCACGCCTCTTCACTCACCGAAAGAAATGACATATTAGCTGGAGCGGAAAGACATTTTTGCGAACCGCCCAACGCAAAATCCACGTGCCAATCGTCCACGTGAATCGGGGTTCCGCCCAGACCGGAAACGATGTCCACGCAAAGCAACGGTACCCCGTACTTCACTTTCAGATCACCAATTTCTTTCACCGGGTTCGTCGTCCCACTAGGTGTTTCGTTCTGCACCATCGTGATCATTTTGGGTTTGAACTCCACGATCGCTTTCTCCACGACATCAAAATCATGGATCGTTTCATCATAGCCAAAATCCAGCACCCGAATCTCGCAGCCCAACGCCTTGGTCATATCGCCGAATCCCTCGCCGAACAACCCGGTAGAAAGCACCAGCACCCGATCTCCCGGTTTTAACGTACTTTTCAAGGCCGTCCACAACACCAACATACCTTCTCCCGTCTGAATCACCACCCGATTACGGGTTTCCATCATCTTCTGCAACAACTTTTCCGTATCCTTGTACAGTGCCAGATACTCCGGCTCAAAATCGGCAGACCCAAAATTCGTGGCAGTAACTTTCAAAATCTCCTGGGGAACAGCAACAGGTCCCGGTACTAACGGTATAAGATATTTTTCCATCTCTTTTGAACTAATATTTAATTTTCTTAACTCTTAATCATTCACTTTCCCATTCAACTTATCTCCGAACACAAGGAGACAAGCAAATATCACTCAATTAATTAGCGGAGAAAAACACCTCCCAGAACCTTCAAGTACCGGATTTATTTCCGCCATTCCAAATATAGTAATAATTTCAGATTCTATCACGTTTCCAACTTTTTTTCCTACATGAAAATAATCGTTATTTTAACTTCCAAACGCATCCCATACATATATCGTTGCCTTTAAAAAAGGACATTCATTTTTAACCTCACCAATACTCCCCAGGTAAAAATAAATAATTATTTTTGGAAGATTACAAATTTATTATTAACGATCTAATGCAGAACATTCTGATTATAAACGGAAGTCCCCGGAAAAATTGGAACATCTCGAAAATGTTGGAGGCCATAAAAAAAGAAGCTGAAAAACAGGGAGCGAACGTTTCAGCTATCCATGTTCACGATTTACAAATAAAGCCCTGTAACGGGTGCATGAATTGCCGGAAAAACTTAACTTGTGTTCTCCCAGAAGACGGGACTCAAGCCACTCTTCAATTAATAAACAAATGTGACGTGCTGGTCGTTGGTTCCCCGTGTTACTGGGGAAACCTACCGGGAGAATTAAAAATCCTGTTCGACCGCATCGTTTACGGGATGATGGGTGAAAGCCCAAAGGGGATTCCCCAACCGCTACACAAGGGGAAAAAAGCCATCATCGTAAGCACCTGTACTACCCCCTACCCGTTTAATATACTTTTCAACCAAACAAGAGGAACCGTCAAAGCACTAAAGGAAATTCTCAAATGGAGCGGATTCAAAATCGTCTCTACCATCGAGAGAGGCGGAACGAAAAAATTCCCCTTGCAGGAAAAAGATTTCCGGCATTGTCGAAAAATCGCCCTCAAAGCCCTGAAATAATTACAACACAAACTAATTAAGAAAAATAAACCATCCGGAAGTTTATCTCTTGTCATAAAAAACGGGACAAAAACCGAACTTATTTTATGCCAATTCGTCATAATAGCTGATAGCGGGAATTACAGGTACGCTTTTTGTATAAAAAACAGTGAAGTGTACTTACAAAACACGTTTGGATTAAATATTAAAATGTATATTTGTACCTTAATTAGAAATTAGTTTTTAAAGAATGAGTGGAGCAGAAAAATTAGTGGAACAAATTATTGAAACGCTGAACAAAAATAAAGGGGTTAATATTGTAAAAATTGATTTGAGAAGAATTGAGAACTGTTTCTGTAGTTTTTTCGTAATATGTCATGGAACTTCCAACACGCACGTGGCTAGTCTTACAGACTTTGTCTACGACGAGGTCAACGAGAAAGTGGGAGAAAAACCATTACACGTAGAAGGAGAACAACAAGCCCAGTGGGTGGTGTTGGATTACGGAAATGTGATTGTACATATATTTCAAAAAGAACAACGAGATTATTATCAACTTGAAGATTTTTGGGCTGACGCGGAAATAACGAATGTAGAAGAAAATTAAACTTAAATATGGCAGAAAATAACAAAAAGGATAGTTTCAACTTCCCTCCTGTCGGTGGGAAAAACAATAAAGGCCCGAAATTCGGCGGCTACTGGTCATTTATCATCATTGCCGCTTTCATTATCGGGATTCAATTTTTCAGTATGCCTTCGAATCCGGAACGGATCTCGTGGCAGAAGTTTAAAACAGACCTTTTAGCGAAAGGTGAGGTAAAGGACATTTACATTGTCAGAAATGGCGGTAAAGCCGAAATCACCCTGAAACCAGAGAAAGTGGAAACTCACAGCGATCTGGTGGCAAAAGGATTTAATCAGAAAAGTGTTGGTCCCCAATACTACGTACCTTTCGGAACGCTGGAGCAATTTGAAAAGAATTTACAGGATGCACAGAAAGAATACCCGGAAGAAGCATCCGACGTGTTCATTGACTATAAAGACGATTTCAACTGGTGGGGAGAAGTCATTACACTATTCCTACCCATCGCCATATTCGTGGGAATCTGGATATTCTTCATGCGTCGCATGAGCAAGGGAGCCGGCGGTGGTGGCGGTGGCGGCATTTTCAATGTCGGAAAATCCAAAGCGAAATTATTTGACAAAGAATCCAACATAAAGATTACCTTCAAAGATGTTGCCGGGTTAGCCGAGGCTAAACAAGAGGTGGAAGAGATCGTATCTTTCCTCAAATCCCCGGATAAATACACCAAACTGGGAGGTAAAATTCCGAAGGGAGCCTTGCTGGTAGGTCCTCCGGGAACCGGTAAAACCTTGATGGCAAAAGCCATGGCAGGAGAGGCAAACGTGCCGTTCTTCTCCATGTCGGGATCGGACTTCGTCGAAATGTTTGTCGGTGTGGGAGCTTCCCGCGTACGCGACTTGTTCAAACAGGCTAAAGAAAAAGCCCCCTGTATCATCTTTATTGACGAAATCGACGCTATCGGTCGAGCCAGAGGGAAAAACCCGAACATGGGAGCCAATGATGAACGCGAAAACACGCTGAACCAGTTATTGACCGAAATGGACGGTTTCGAAACCAATTCAGGAGTAATCATACTGGCAGCCACGAACCGGGCAGATATCTTGGATAGTGCCTTGTTGCGTGCCGGACGTTTCGACCGTCAAATATACGTGGATCTTCCAGAACTAAAAGACCGGGAAGAGATTTTCAAAGTTCACTTGAAACCATTGAAACTCGCCGAAGACATTGACTACGCCTTTTTGGCAAAACAAACCCCGGGATTCTCTGGTGCAGACATCGCCAACGTGGCAAACGAAGCCGCACTGATTGCTGCCCGGAAAAATAAATCGGCCGTGGAAAAACAGGACTTTTTGGATTCTATTGATCGTATCGTGGGCGGACTTGAAAACCGTAGTAAAGTCATCAAACCGAGCGAAAAGAAAGCGATTGCTTATCACGAAGCCGGACATGCCACCGTATCGTGGTTACTGCAACACGCTCACCCGCTTTTGAAAGTAACCATCGTGCCGCGAGGAAAAGCCTTGGGTGCCGCTTGGTACTTGCCGCAGGAACGCCAAATTACCACGAAAGACCAGTTACTTGACCAGATGTGTTCCGTGCTGGGCGGACGGGCTGCCGAGGAAATCGTGTTCGGGGAAATATCCACAGGTGCGCAAAATGACCTCGAACGAGCCACGAAACAGGCTTACGCCATGGTATCCATCTATGGGATGAGCGACAAGGTGGGAATGTTAAGTTATTATGATTCCACCGGTCAGAGCGATTTCAGTTTTACCAAGCCCTATTCCGAGAAGACAGCAGAATTAATTGATGCAGAGGTAAAAGATATGGTTTCTGCCGCTTACAAGCGAGCCAAACAGTTATTGAACGATCACAGGGAACAACACCGTCAAGTGGCGGAATTGTTGATCGAACGAGAAGTCATCTTTAGTGATGACTTGGAGAATATTCTCGGGAAACGTCCGTGGACAGAGGAAGAGGAAACACAACAACCAGAAGAATTGTGACGGCAAGGCGGAAGGATTCCTGACAGAAAAAACAGTATAAACTTAAAAACCGAGGACTATGGAAAATTGGGTATCTGTTTTCACAACAACAAGAGAACTCGAAGCAGGGATCGTAAAAGATCTACTGGACGAGGCGGGGATCCCGGCCGTGATTTTGAATCAAAAAGATTCTTCTTACCAAACCTTTGGCGACATCAGCGTGATGGTCAGCCGGGATGACCAGGAAGAAGCCAAGAAAGTTATTAAAGACTATTATGATCGTGAGTAATTTTTTAAAACGAGCAATCAGCGGTCTGCTGTTTGTCGTAGTACTAACAGGGTGTATTTTCATACACCCCATTTGTTTTTATATCCTGTTCTTTATCATCAACATTCTTGGCCTGATAGAATTCAGCCGGATGGCGAAACACATGAACATCCACGTGAACCTATTCTTCTGCATCCTTTGCGGTAGCGTCCTGTTCACTGTGGGATTCTTACATAATTACATCAATTACAAGGACGGCTACCTTTATTTCTTCCTGTTGACCTTCATCATGTCTATCTGTGAACTTTACCGGAAAAGGGGAAACGGGTTCCAAAACATAGCTTTCTCCTACTACGCCTTGCTATACATCAGTTTACCTTTCACGTTGCTAATATACCTACCCTACATGACCTCAGGGAAATGGATGCCGGAAATCATCTTTTTCCCGTTCTTGCTCGTGTGGGTTAACGATACCTTCGCTTACCTTTCCGGTTCATTACTAGGGAAACATAAACTTTTCCCTAGGATATCTCCCAAGAAATCATGGGAAGGAGCTATCGGCGGAGGCCTGATGACCATTATCGTCGGTTTGTGTGTGTCTCCCTATATCGAGGGTTACACGATCCGGGACACGGCCATTATTTCGTGTATCGTGGTTGTTTTCGGAATATATGGGGATTTACTGGAATCCCTGTTTAAACGTAGTATCGAAATAAAGGATTCCGGCAATATACTACCGGGACACGGGGGTATTTTAGACAGATTCGATGCAATCATATTCACAATTCCCACTATTTTTGTTTATATGGAATTCATGTATTAACTTTGCCCGCTGTTTTACTAACGTAACGAAATTAATATGAAGATACATAAAGCAGGTTATACCTTATTGTTCAAAGCATTCGTGCTCTTTGCTTTCATCAATGTACTCGTGTATGCCTTCATCCCTAATATCATTGTTTTCCGGGCGGTACTGATCGTCAGCGGAATTTTGTACCTCTTGATGGTAAACTTTTTCCGGTTCCCCAACAGGCACATTGTCGTGAAGGATAACACGATCCTCGCCCCTGCCGACGGGAAAATCGTGGTCGTGGAAGAAACTTTCGAACCCGAATACCTGAAAAAACAATGTATTCAGGTTTCCATTTTCATGAACATCTTCAATGTTCATATTAACTGGTTTCCTATCAACGGAATAATCAAATTTTTCAAATATCACCAGGGAAGATACATGGCGGCCTACCTGCCCAAGTCTTCCACGGAAAACGAAAGAACAACCATTGCTATCGAGGCAACCAACGGACAAGAAATCGTGATGCGACAGATTGCCGGAGCCATGGCAAAACGTATTGTTTCATACGCTCCGGTCGGGGGTAAAGCCCGCCAGAACGAACATGCCGGATTCATCAAATTCGGTTCCCGGGTAGATTTGTACCTACCATTAGGAACCAAAATTGACGTGAAACTCGGCCAAAAAGTAACATGGTCGCAAACCCTTATCGGAACATTTCAAGAACCCGAATCCAAGTAATCATACCGAAGATTCGTAAATCATTATTACTATGTCTGTTCAAAAGAAAGTAAAGAGAGTAACCACCCACGTGTTATCAGAAATGAAACTCAAGGGGGAAAAGATAAGTATGTTAACGGCCTACGATTTCTCGATGGCTCAAATTATTGACAATGCCGGTATTGATGTAATTCTGGTTGGAGATTCTGCCTCTAACGTGATGGCCGGAAACGAAACGACCCTGCCGATCACGCTGGATCAAATGATCTATCACGGGGCATCCGTGGTGAGAGGTGTAGATCGTGCGCTGGTTGTCGTGGACCTACCTTTCGGTAGCTACCAAGGAAACAGTAAAGAAGCGCTTTGCTCGGCAATCCGTATTATGAAGGAGACAAGTGCCGATGCAGTGAAACTGGAAGGCGGACGAGAAGTAGTTGAATCCATAACACGCATCCTGTCAGCCGGAATCCCGGTCATGGGACACCTCGGACTAACCCCGCAAAGCATCCATAAATTTGGTACTTATGTGGTGCGTGCCCAAGAGGACGCAGAGGCTAAAAAGCTGATCGAAGATGCCCATCTTTTGGAAGAGGCCGGATGTTTCGCTATCGTGCTGGAAAAGATCCCGGCAAAACTGGCTGCGCAAGTTGCCAAAGAATTGACTATCCCGATCATCGGGATCGGTGCCGGGGGCGGCGTTGACGGGCAGGTTCTTGTGATCCACGATATGCTGGGTATCAACCAGGAATTTTCTCCCCGTTTCTTACGTCGTTACCACAATTTGTACGCAGAGATGACGGGAGCCGTGGGCAATTACATCAACGATGTGAAAAGCGGTAATTTCCCGAACGAGAGAGAACAATATTAAAATTTTAGATTTTATGATTTTAGATTTTAGATTAAAAATCATGAATCATAAATCGTAAATCATAAATCAAAAATACATGAAGAATCTGGAGATATTATACGAGGACAATCACATTATCGCTATCAACAAAAAGATTTCCGATATCGTGCAGGCAGACCAGACGGGTGACGAACCTCTCAGCGAGCGTGTTAAGGCGTATATCAAAGAGAAATATAACAAACCGGGAGATGTTTACCTCGGGATTCCTCACCGGGTGGATCGCCCCGTAAGTGGAGTTGTATTGTTCGCCAAAACCAGTAAGGCACTGGTAAGACTGAACAAAATGTTCCAGGAACATGATCAGGAAATCACCAAAATATACTGGGCGATCGTGGGTAATCTTCCCGAAGAAGATCATGCCAAATTAACCCACTACATGGTGCGGGATACAGAAAAGAATAAATCCTATGCTTACAATAAACCCAAAAGTGGAGCGAAAGAGGCCATCCTGGAATATAAATTATTGGGATGCGGACAACGTTACTATTTGTTAGAAGTGAAACTTTGCACGGGACGCCATCACCAGATTCGTTGCCAGTTGGCAAAGATCGGATGTCCTATCAAAGGGGACTTGAAATACGGTTTTCCCCGCTCCAATGAAGGTGGTGGAATCAGCCTCCACGCCCGGTCTATCACGTTCACCCACCCGGTGAAACAGGAAAAGATCACGATTGTCGCTCCCCCACCCTTGAATGACACGCTTTGGAAGTTTTTCTACGAGAATTTAGAATCATAAAAAAGAGCCCGGAAAAATCGGGCTCTTTATCTTTATTTACTATCCTTTAAAGACTTATTCAACTTCATCAACAACGATTGATAATGAATTTTCGTATCTCCTGTCGCACCGGCAATCTTGGAATTCAAAAGTCGTTGAGCTTTCAAGGCCATATCCTGCAAGTACACTTTAGAATTATCAATCTCTCCGGTATTCACTTTCCGCACGAAACCATATCCATAACCAAATTCATTTAACGCCATCTGTTGTGCCACGTAACCGGGGCCACGTTCTTGCTCCACCTGACGGAATTGATCAAGATACTTGTTGATCAATCCGGTTTCATCCAGGCCATACGCCGCAATCTCTTCCACGGAAGGCATATAAGCCGCATCCGTCAACATCCGCAAAGCCCCTGCACCCGCATCTTTCAACGAACTGGCGGAAACATCCACGATAAACTGTTGCAACATTTTATCGGCATCCGTCAAAGCCCGTCCTTTTACCGTGTTCTCAAACGCACCATTATACAAGTCTGTCAGGAATTCCTGAATCGTGTATGGGTTGGACGCGAGATGAGAGGACAAAATAATATTCCCGGTCAAACGTTCCAACTGGTCCAGTATTCTTTTTTGTAACACCGGAGTCATATCCACTCCCATGGTGAAATTCTTTTTCAAATCTGTCTTACTTAGCCAATCCGAAGACTTAAACTCTTTTAGTATCCACGCTAAAGAAGCTCGTTGTTTTTCCTTAGCAACCTGTTCATGGCGCTGTCCCTTCGTTCCGTCTTTTACTTCCGTCAAATAAATACCACCCACGTTATACATCACGTTCATGATATAACGATAATATTGATTGGCCAGCTGCTTGTATAGCTCTTCCCGGTGCGTGAAATCCGTATCGTCATTCACCCATTCTCCCAAGTTAGACAAGATATATTTCAGATTCTTTATCCCGTACTCTGCGGCTTTCATCGGATCGTCCCCCAAGTCCTCTTCAATAGCACTCGGATCATAGCGAGACTGAATCTGCTGTCTTCCATAGCGATAGCGAGGATCCCCGGCTTTCTCGTCCACCCAACTCTCAAGAATAGCTTGCTCTTCCCATTCATTATTCACCTGTGGTAAAGGCTGATAGTTCCATTTCACCAGGAAATAATCATATATACCCAAATCCGGCGGGGTCAAACGCACCCCCTTGTCCCCGGGTTGAGCCACGTAATTAAAACGGGCGTAATCCATAATACAGGGTGTTGTTCCGTACGTGTTGGTGAAAGAAGCGGAACGCAACGAATCTACCGGATAAGCGGCAGAAGCCGACATATTGTGCATGAAACCGAGACAATGCCCTACCTCATGAGCAACCACGTAAGCAATAGACTCTTTCACGATGTCATCCGGCATCTTCTTCGCCCTCACGGACGGATCGATTTGCGCCGTCTGCACGAAACGCCAGTTATTAATCAAACGAATCACGTCATTGTAAACCAGAACAGAGGCATTAACAATTTCCCCGGTCGTCGGGTCCACCCATGATGGCCCCATCGCATTTGCCGTTGAGGAAGGCAAATAACGAATACAGGAATATTTCAGGTTATCCGGATCGAATTCGGGATCATCCTTCGGAAAATCACGTACCTGTACGGCATTTTTAAACCCAATCTTCTCGAAAGCTGCATTCCATCGCAATGTACCTTCTTTTATCGGCTGTTTCCATAATTCCGGGAAAGCATCGTCAATATAAAACACAATCGGTTTCACGGGCTCCACGAGTTCACCCCGCTGAAAAGCCGCCATATCCTTAGGTTCCATGCGCCAACGGTTAGCCAGCGAGTAATTCTGAATTCCATCCTTCTCCGTGGAAACATGCTGTTTATTCGTGATAAAAATACCAACCCGAGAATCGAAAATCCGGGGACGCATCTTCTCTTCCGGCAACAACAATAGAGAACGGGTCACCGTGGCCGTCAATGACATATTATCAAGAAACGAGAACGACATGAATTTCAACGACACTTTATAAGATAACATGGATTTCACGCTCAAGTTATCATCAAATGCTTTGACTTCACCTAAAGCAACACCGTCTTTGTTGAAGGTAGAGTTCAACTGGATCAATCCCATGATCGTCGTCGGAAGAAAGGCAAATTCCTTCATGTCCGTCGTGAATATCGGTGTCACATCAATCACCACGGCCGTACTGTCCGGCGTGTAAGCTGCAATCTTGTACGAGTACAACACGGCATCCGCAAAGTTCTTATCAATAGCCTTTTTCAAAGAAGGTTCTTTCGGATTCGAGGTCACGAAAGCATTTACCTCATTCAGGTAAATAGTACTGTCGATCTTCGTGAAACGCACGTGTAACGGGTCATTTTGCTTGTAACCCACGTCACAGAAATCATTACTGGAAGTCGAGGTCAACGTGGATGCGAACAACATTTCCCGTCCCAGATATTTCACAGGAATCTCGAAATACAATTTCCCATCCACCTTATGCAAGGTGATGAAGTTACTCTTCACCGTCTCGCACGACTTTTTCTGAAATAATTTGTCATAAGCACTTTTCTTCTCCGCCACTTTAGCCGTAACGGCATTTTTACCTTTCTTCTTCCACCCAGCTGCCTCGGCATCCCGCAAACAAGGTTGCACGAAAAGTGCCACGAACAATACTAGCATCCATTTTTTCATACTTTTCAATTTTATATTAAGACATTAAAAAATCATTTGGTAATCCCCTCTTCCCCTGTGTAAGGGGGAGTCAGAGGGGGTAGTTTACAAAACCTTATAAACTCATCATTCGATTTTCGTGAAGTGGAATACCAATGGGAAAAGATCCTTCATCGGAAATTCATCCGGTTCACCCCATCCGGGATGCAACTGATCATAGTATGATCTCATCAGGAAGTCCGTCGGCTCATAATCCACGATTCGTAACTCCAACGTCGTATTCTTGTTCAATAATCTCACGCCCACGAAAACCCTACGTTCATCAATATTCGTTGCAGAATAATTCACGTTCGCTTTACTCAAATACAAAGTAATCACATCCCGAGACGGCATTCCGGTTTGTTCATATAATCTCCAAGGGCCCTCCTCCCCAAACTCGGCATCGCAATTCCTCAGATACTTCAATAGATCCCCCTGTACTTGGTCCACGTTTAACGTATTACTTGCCCCGGCAATAAATTGAATCACATCGGTAGACCTATTGTCTAATGGAAGATTATCGCAATCACTCGCCACGGAAGCCATACGGCGCACAAAGTTCTCACTCGTGATTTCGCTGAATGCCCATTTTCCAACAAGTGCTTTAAAAGTCGTGGGGCCGGAAACCGTGATTGTCGTGGCCGCATTATTTCCTCGTTCAAACAAGCCCCCTTCCTGCATACGGAAAATCACTTTATCTTTTCCTTCTTCATTTTTCAAGAAACGGAGCGTGACATCGGCCGTAGATTTATAATTCCCAACCATCACCAATTCCTGCTTTCCTCCAACAATCTCATAATGTTCCCCTAATACCGCAGTTGATGCCGGATCAATCTCAAAAGGAACACGAATCTCGTCATTCCGTGTATAATACATCTTTCCATTTACCATTAACCCCATTTTGACAATCACCTCGTTTTTCAGATCATATTTAGACACCTCAAAAGAACACGAGAAAACATCTTTCGTCTCAACAGGAATCATCGCCACCCGGTTATTCCAAAGTTGGAAACCGTTCACTTCTTTCAATGCCAAACGAATTTCCCGTCGGGTAGTTACGTTTTCCTTCGGGGTAATCCAAATTGTATCAATCGTTTTACCCGGTTCAAGCGTGAAAGCATCAGTCTCGATCGTGTAATCCTCATCCAATATAGCCGACCCCGAAATATCAAAAGGAACTCTAATAACCTCTGTCACAGGAACAGAAGAAATAACCTCCACGGCAAGAGGCGCCGCTGCTTTCAAAATATAGATCGGACGCCCAAAACTTAATGTCGGAGTGTTATTATCATCATCCGAACAAGCTATTAAAAAACAGGTCGCCAGCATCAGTACATATATAAATAATATCTTTCGCATAACTCGCTATTTTATCATGTTAATCACCATAAGCTTCATTATAGGCATCTCTTTAGCCTGCACCATATCACTCTCCGCATTCGTCAACTTTGGTGGAGAGGGTAACCGGAATTCATTACTAATATCTGCTATGCGAGGCGGCATATTCTTCACGTTCTCGCTACATCCCATCAAGGAAAAAACAAGTACCGTTATTGCAATTATATATTTTATTGTCTTCATATCTGTCTCGTTTTAATTAATACACATCATAACCGGGATTTTGTTCCAGTGCCGGATTCAACGCTATATCCGATTTGGGTAACGGGAAGGTGTATAAGAATTTTTGCGTCTCGTACTTCACCCCGGCGTATCCCCACCAAAATTCAGGACATCCATTACGTTTCAATTCAAACCAACGGTCGCCATTCTCCATATAGAACTCTTTTCTTCGCTCATTCAATATAGCGGCCAACAAAGGAGTTAAAGCCTTACCCGTGGCATCTGTTTGTATCAGAGCATTTTGATCTACAACCGGTAACGAGCTCTCCGTATAATCCGTGTAAGGCGCAATCCGGTGCGAGCGAATGAGATTCAGATAATAAAGGGCATCTTTCGTGTTATTCAAATGTGCATAACTCTCGGCCATGATCAAGCACATTTCCGCACTTCGGATCACAGACCGTAGTGCCTTGCGATTCAATAACTTTTTAGTAAAGAACATATCAAACCGAATGTCATTTTCCTTTTCCGTGAATAAATCAATCAACCCTTGTGACACCGGACGTCCTTGCACATAACCGAATTCCAAATCAGTGTAACCCAACGATTTTTTAATTCCCGAACGTAAAAGTTCATTCCCTTTCTGGTCAACTTCACTCTGCATCATGGCCACGTATTCTTCACCTTTCACCAAAGGATACACGTCCAGCACTTCTTTGGCAGTGGCAGCAGCCAGTTCCCACTCTTGTGTCCAGAAATAGGTCCGAGCCAAGTAAAATTTCATCACATTTACATCAAAACGATACTGCTTATCGGCCTGATTCATCTTGATAGCAGTGGTCAAATCATTGATAATAAAATCAATCGTCTCCTGCATCGTCGAACGAGTTGGTTTACCTTCCATATCAAAGGTCTCCACTAACGGAACCCCATTCATCGTGGAAACCTTCGCCTTATCGTAAGGTTCACAATAAGCCCGCATCAGATTATAGTAACAAATTCCCCGCAATGCGTAAGCAATAGCCATCGTCTTTTTCCCTAATTCAGAAGTCTGATCCTCCAGATTATCAAGGATAATATTACAATCCTTGATGACCGAATAGAGCGTTCCATAACGGGTAGTCATACTATTGATGTCCGTCCCCACGTACAAAGGAACCCGATCCGTCGTATTCAAATCTCCATCAAGATTATCGGAATATCCTTCATAGGAAACCGTTGTTGTGTAAGCCCCTAAAATCGCATAATCATTTCCTTCATCTATATTTCGTAAATGATTATGGATCAATGCAGAAAACTCCTCGGCTGTTTCCGGGATCACCTGTCCCTTATCCTTCACATCCAAATATTCCGTACAGGACGTGAAAGTGAAAAACAGCGCTAAACCTATATATAAACTTACCTTTTTCATAAATCTATTTTCTATCATTTAACTTGTATACTTAGAAACCCACGTTTATTCCCCAATTAATAGAACGAGTCAGTGGGTAAATTGCTCCCGGAGTTTCCGGATCTATTCCTGAATAGTTCGTGAACGTGAAGAAATTATTGAACGTGAGAGAAACCAACACGGAAGAAAGTCGCATATAGCGTGTCCAATCCTGAGGCAAATTATAGGACAAGGTAATATCCCGTATTCTTAGGAAAGAAACATTCTCCAAATAAGTTCCGTCCGTAATGTTTTGCTTGGTCACGTTATACTCGTCAAGCGAAAGACGTTGCCCCAAATAGTCAACGACACGAGGATATTTCACACCGGTATCACCTTCTTTTTTCCAACGATTGATCATATCCTTTCTAACATTCAAATGATTCCGGTACAGGTCGCTATAAGCCGTTTGCGGCTTTTCACCCGTGATATAAGAAGTAACAACACTATAACTGGCTGGGGAATTTATCTTATTGATAATCTTCGCTCCCGAAGAGATATAAGCCCCCGCACTCAAACGAAAATTACGATAGCGGGCTTCCAAGCTAAAACCACCTGTCACCGGAGCGATGGAAGTCCCCCGATAGTAACGGTAATTATCGGCTACCTGTAAATCCGAACCTTGATATATCTGCGCATCCGGGCGCAATTCATAAGTGTAAACTCCATCCCGCGGGTCAATTCCCGTGTAACGTCCGGTAAACACGGCCTCCAACGGGTAACCTTCGTATGTTCCGTCAGCCATGATCCCCTCTCCGTCCCGTTTGAATTTAGTCAGTTTATTCCGATTCAATGCTATATTTCCTCCTAGAGTCAAACCGTACATTTTCCTGTCCAGTACTTTCACTCGTAAAGTTCCTTCCAAACCTTTATTCACGACGGTCGACGTGTTATAAGGCTGATTAATGAAACCTGTCGTGGAAAGCATGTTCACAGTTGACACCAAATCAGAACTTTTCTTGTAATATCCTTCAACCAATCCGGTCACCCGGTCATTAAACAACCCAAAATCAAGGGCCAATTTCATATCTCTCGTCTTCTCCCATCGCACCTTAGGATTAGGAGCCGCACTTACCGTTCCTGTACGCAAACCTTCCCAGTAATTTGTCGAATAACCAAGCACTAATTCTTTATTCACAGACTTCACGATATTTCCCGTATATCCCATAGCAGCCCGCAAACTTAAACGGTTGATCACCGGAGAAAGCGAATACATGAAAGACTCTTTGTCAATATGCCACAACAATCCCAAAGACCACGTCGGGTTGAATTGCTCGTCACTACCGAAATTATTAGACCCGTCAGTTCTAAAGGTCAAACTCATCAAATAACGCTCCATGAACCCGTAATCCAGCGAGGCATAAAACGAGGCGAAACGGTTCTCCGTGGTCGCTTCCCTAGACAACAAATCAATCAACTCGGCATAACGATTCACGTCATTTACCGATGGATTAGGTGGAAGAGGAATAGATGAATTTCCCGTAACATGGTCATACCCATATCGTTTTTGAGAAGTCGCTACCGTTTTATCTCCCCGTAACTCGGCTCCTGCCAGCAATGAAAGGCGGTGACTGCCAAATATGTCATCGTAAGTGAAAAATCCACGGGCACTATAACTATCCGCATTGGATTCCGAACGTTCGATATTCCCGTAAGGAATCAATTCCCGGTTATTATCATCAAAATAAAGATGATCTTCAAAAGCTGCGTAGGAATCTTGCTTTTTAATGTCCACCATGCGATTATTCGTGTAAGTGTACGATGCCAGACCATCAAACCGGATCTTATCCGTAAATTGGTATTTCAGATTTACCCGTACCACAACATTCGACTGGTCGGCATCCCCCGAGGTTTCCCGCATCTCCCGCAAGATATTAAAACCATTGCTCGGAACCATTGGTATCGCAGCCCCATACCCGTCACTCAAAGATCCCAAAAGAAAATAAGTCATATCAGCACGATAACTGCCATCCTCGTTATAAGGTTTTTCGTAAGGATTAGCAAAATAAGCATACTGAAAAGGATTCACGTTCATGGAGGCCCCTTTGGATTTTTGTTTAGCCAAATCAATTCCAAAATCCAAGTCTATTCGTTTCGTCGGTTTCGTGTTCACCTTGGTATTAATACTATACCGCTCGTAATCAGTCTCTTTCACCAACCCATTATTCTGATTATATCCTAACGAAACATAATAAGTAACGTTCTCGGAACCTCCCGAAAAAGAAATATTATGCGACATGGAAAATGAATTACGGAAAATCACGTCAAACCAATCCGTCGAACTTTTCTTTAATTCTGCAATGTAAGCATCCTGTTCGGCTGCAGTCATCGGTTCGAAATTATCATGCGTCCAAAGCGTGTTGTTCTTTCCTAACTTACCAGCCCGTAACATCCCAACAAGCCCCACGACAGCGACATGGTCTTTTTTGTTATTTGCGATATTATTAGCATAAACATCTGCCGAGAATTCATCCCATAATTCTTGTTCCCAAGCCATTTTTTCCGATGAATTCATCAGTTTTGCATCGCGTTGAGGCTTTAACCCCATGGAAAAATTAGCGGCATAATTAACGGTCATCTTTCCCGGTTTTCCTTTCTTTGTGGTGATCACGATAACTCCCCCAGCTGCACGGGAACCGTAAATTGCGGCAGCAGAAGCATCCTTCAGGATCGTCACATTCGCAATATCATTCGGATTAATTCCCGCTACTCCCCGAACAAAAATATCGTTCAGTCCTCCGGAATTAATACGGTTACTAGAGATCTTTGGAACATCTTGCTGCAAAGGTACCCCATCAACCACCCACAAAGGCTCGGCATCACCACTCAGCGTGTTCGTTCCCCGAATTCTCACTTTGGCAGACTCTCCGGGACGTCCGGAAACTGCCATCACACTAACTCCGGCAACCTGTCCCTGTAATAACATATCTACCGTGGGAATTGCCTTATTCGTAAAAACCTCTTCTCCAATCGTGGCCGTTGATCCTGTCGAACGATCTTTCGTTGTTTGCCCATATCCCGTAATGATCACCTCCTCCAACTGGTCAACTTTCTCTTTCATCACGACACGCAACGGTTTATCCACGTCTGTCACCTTCACCTCTTGCGTTTCCATTCCCACGAACGAGAATAACAGGAATATCTCCTTCTGTTCGGGAATCATCATCTGAAAACTCCCGGAAATATCTGTCGTAACTCCCACGTATGTTCCCTTTAACAAAACGGTCACGCCGACAACCGGTACCGAATCCTTATCCACCACAATCCCCTTCAAGGTCACCTTTTTCACTTCTTGCTTGGCCGGACGATCCGGACGTATAATCACCACATGATCCTCTATCTCGTAAGAAAATCCCGTTCCCTTCAAACACTTATCCAAAACCTCCCGGATAGATGCATCTTTCACATCCAGAGACTTCACTCGCACATGTTGAATGTCATCCAAATTATATACAAACGTGTAATCACTGCTTTTCCGTATTTGTGAAAAGATATTGGTCAGACTAATATCATTCCCTTTCAACGTTAATTTTAACTCTTGCGAGTAAACACTTGCCGATAAAGCAGTGTTTTGCAAGAACAAGCACACGCATAGCAACTTCACGATTAACAATTTTCTCCACAGCTTGAATCTCCTCAAGCTGTTGGGGTTGTCATTTTTTTTCATACTTTTGCTTTTAGGTTTCACATTTCATTTAATGATTAGCTTAGTAGGCAGGTAATGGGGCTACATTACCTGCTTGCATCATTTTAAAGTTACATTACAATTTTTCGAATTCGATTATGCTAGTAAATTTTGACAAAAGTAACCTTCGAAATCTATTCTATAAATCCCCTATTATAGGGATTTTCTTTTCGAGGTTCACTCTAGCAAATCGTAGGTTTCCAACCATTTATGAATATAAATATTTTTTCCTTGAATTAGAAACTTCACTTTTTGTGTCTTTTCAATTTTAGTTAGTAAATCCTGAATATTATTATAGCGTTTCATTTCAACCGAATATCTCAACTTTTTCAATGCCTCATCATTAAAAATTATATTAACATCATACCATTGCGACAAACGCTCGGCAATCGTCTCTAAAGCCGCATTTTCGAAATAAAACACCCCGTCTTTCCATAACGTGAAATTCCTTGCATCCACCTCTCTCACCAAAATCTTTCCGGTCTCCGTGATCACCTCGGCCTGTCGGTCCGGTACCATAAGTACCGATTCATCCTTATACGTCAAGCAGACTTTACCCTCGACAAGAGTCGTAATCGTACGCCCCCGGTAAGTCATCACGTTAAAACTCGTTCCCAACACTTTTATATCCGCCCCGTTCGCTAACACGTGAAAGGGTTTCCTCTCATCCTTTGCCACTTCAAAATAAGCCTCCCCTTCAATCTCCACGCTTCGCCTATCCCCGACAAACGTAACAGGAAAGCGTAACTCAGAATCGGAATTCAACCACACTTTCGTCCCATCTGACAATTCCAGCATATACTCTCCCCCGCGAGGTACAACCAACGTGTTGTACTCCTCCTCCTTCGGGGTACTCATTTCTTCTTCTATTGTCCGGTAAACAATTTTCTTTCCCGTCGCAACTACTTTTACCCCAGGTAAATCCAATTTTATATTTTCTTTTTGTTCCAATTTCAAGAATCTCCCGTCAGCCATAATCAACTGGGCTCTTCCTGTCCCCGGAACAATTTCCACGTTGTCAGCAATCGTGACTTCCGAGGATTTCCACTCGGAAGACACGAAATACTCGCACACCAATAAAGGTATCACCATAATAGCCGCACACCGGCCTATTCTTTTCCAAATAATATATTTTCTGAAATGAACACGCTCAAATTTTCGCCACTCATTCTTTACTGTTTGTCTTTCTTTCTCCCTACGCTCGTCTCCCGTCATAATATATATCCGCATCTCATCATATTCTTTTGCATGGGCAGGGCTTTCAACACGCCATTGCTCCAACCGAGCTTGATTCTCTTTCGTAATCACCCCGGCAAACTCTTCCGCAATCAAATGAGCAATTTTAAAACGTCTTCTTAGCAAATTCATACGATTTAAATTTAGCGTTTATTAAGAAGACGATTGAGAAAAAAAAGTGGGTGAGTGTAAAAATAAATTATTTATCGACTAAAACGAACAAAATCATCAAAAGATCCTTTGACAGCAAGGTTCTCAACGTCACGTAAGCACTCTTTTTCAATGATTTAATTGTGTTCACGGAAACACCTAACCGTTCTGCCACTTCCATGTTGTTAAACCCTTTCAAGTTCAATAAAATAATCGAACGTGTCTGTGAAGGTAGCTTATCAACAGCATCGTACAATATTCGGGACACCTCCTGTTGAGTAACCTCCTTCAGAAAATCATATTCTTCGAGATCTTCCTCGTTTACCCGATTCTGGTACTGATTTTCTATCTTTTGATGCTTACAATGATCCAGATAGATACGACGGGCTACGGTGTACAAGAAAGCTTTGGCATTCTCTTCCGTCTCAAACTCTCCCCGATGCTCGAACACCCTCACGAATGCTTCCTGCGTGAAATCTCTCGACAATTCACGCTCTCCCGTGTAGTGTTGCATCAACGTGTAAACGGGAATAAAGAAAGTCTCGAAGAAAGCCTTAAACTCTTTATGCGATACGATAGCCATAATGAAAAGCATTGTTCTTTCGCAAATATAAACATTTTATAATAATATTCCACACGATCACAATTGCTTATTCCGCTACTTCACTCGCAAAAAGTTTTGAAAAGTATCACAAGGTTTATTTACAACAATCTTTGCCCATTAATCACCAGTTCAAAACTGATATTCAAAAACTCGGCAGCCTTCCGGCTCAACATCATCCGTCCCAAAAAGATTTCGAAATAATCCATCACAGCCGAAATAGAAGTATCAATCTTCAAATCCAAAATAATAGCCGAATGATCTTCATTAAAATAGATTTTAGATTCTTCCACGGCATAATTCACCCGGTCATGAATATCAAAACTCGCAAAATCCTGATTACGCACCCGACTTCTCCGCACATCCGTTTTGTCAGCCAAAATCAAGGCGGCAGCTATCGGATTCACGGCAGCAGCCGTACTCTCATCATGATTACCGATAGCACTAATAACCATTGCAATCTCCGCCGGGTCCATCCCCATCCGGTCCAGCAATCGGAAAGCCATTACCGCACCGCTCTGTGCATGGTCAATCCGGTTCACAATATTGCCAATATCGTGCATATACCCGGCAATCTTGGCCAATTCGGCCGTCCGTTTCGGGTAATTCAAAGTTAATAAAATCATCTCCGCCATCGTCGCCGCTTTCACCACGTGGGGGAATGAATGTTCCGTATATCCTAAAGCAGACAAAGCTTTGTCCGCCTCCGTGATATAACACTTTATACTCTCATCATTTCGTATATCCTCGTACGTAACTAACATAAAAAACTATCCATTATTTCAACAATACCTTTTCCCACTCTTCCGGCTTGAATCCCACCAACACGAAATCCACCCCGATAACCAAGGGACGTTTCACCAACTTCCCGTCAGACGCCAGTAACTCCAATTGTTCCTCCTCACCCATCCCGTCCAGTTTCTCTTTTAACTGCATGGATTTATACAACAACCCGCTCGTGTTAAAGAACTTCCGCAATGGCAAACCACTTCTCTCGAACCATATTTTTAACTCCTCCCGTGTCGGGCGTTCTTCCACGATATGCCGATCCATGTAATCCACTTTTTGCTCGTCTAACCACTTTTTTGCCTTCCGGCAAGTACTACACGCCGGGTACTCCAAAAATAAATATCCTTTCATCATTTTAATCTTAACATTCTCAAACATAAATCGACCTCGTCCGGGTAGCCCGTATGCTTTCCCTCTACATCCGACAACTTCACGGCAGGCAAAAACACCTCGCTCCCTTTCGGACGACATTCAAATAGCTTAATCACCATATTTAATGGTGTAACCCCCACGTCATTCGTGAGATACGTTCCGATTCCATACACGTCATGCAGACGTCCGTTCACGAAAGACTTGATCTTTTTCACGCCTTCCAAATCCAACGCATCACTGTACACAATCGTCTTATTTTTCGGGTCCACCCGATGTTTCCGGTAATGCTCCAATGCTTTCTCCGTGAATTCAAAAGGATCACCACTATCCCAACGTAAACCATCAAACAACTTGGCATACTTCGTGTCAAAACTATTAAAGAAATTATCGGAAGTATACGTGTCTGTCAAAGCAATACCCAAATAACCGTCATAAACATCCACCCAATTTTCCAACGCCAAGGCATTCGCCGATCGATAACCGAAATGCGCTCCGTGATACATAAACCATTCGTGGGGATGAGTACCCATCGGAATCAAATCATATTTCATGGCAAAATAAACATTACTTGTCCCGTTCAACAAGCCCTTCATATTCTCTTTCAATATGCCGATCACCCGATCCTGCACGTCGAAGGAGTATCTTCTCCGGGTACCGAATTCAGAAATTTCCGCTTTTATATCCGCAAAGGCTTTTGCTTTCTCCGTTGCATTCCGTTCCAAATCACGGGCAACCTGTCCCGTCATCCGGAAATATAATTCGGAGATCATCGCCATTAAAGGAACTTCCCACAACACGGTCCGGTACCACAAGCCCCGAATTTCCACATCTAGCTTTCCACCCTCCTGACTCACCTTCACCTCGGCAGGATTAAAACGAAAACCTTTCAAAAGGTCGAAAAACACCGAATCAAAATAATAACATTTTGCTCGCATAAACTTCTCGTTTTCCTTTGAAAGTACCACTCCCGCCATAGCCTCCACCTCTTTTTTCAAAGCATCAGCAAAACCGGGTGGGAAACTCGTATTTCCCCTGTTCACGAAACGATAAACCACTTCCGAATCCGGAAACTTCTTTTGTATGGCATTCATTACCGTGAACTTATACAAATCATTATCCAAAAAATCATGGATGATCATATTACCCCCTTTTTATGAAAACAATAAAGATTCCGACGTCTCAAAACGAGCCCCCATTCGGGCTGCCTTCTCGTAAATTGGAATAGCTAAATCCTCACATCCCGAAATATTACTCATGCAATCTTCCAGTATCACCAGTCGCTGAACTACCTCAGGATAATCAAACAACTGCCTCAACGTGTTTGCCACACAGTGACTTTTTGCCTCTCCGGCCAACCAGACCACGTCATACGACTCTAGCTCGTCCTTCAGTTTCATATTAAACATTGTATCAGCAGCATCGTCCAAAGGAATATTTGCCCGGAAAGCACCGAAAAACTCGGTTGAAGGATTCAAGCCCTTCTCCACCACCTCATAATACTTTCCTTCTCTAGCCCAGCACGTCACTGCCTCCATCAACACGGGGGTTATAGCCGCCCCTTCACTCCCGCACAGACAATGTTCCGGCCAAATCATGTGCTTATATTCCTCGTTTTCAATCAATCGACGTAAATAATCAATTACCTCTTCTCTATCCCCGAAAGGAATCCACTCTCCCGACAACACCTCCCACCACGAAATAGTTGTAAAAGGTGCCGGATGTTCCCCCTGCTTGTTCTTCCAATAGGACGGATGAGCGATGTCCATCACGTGATGTTCATCTGCCGTAAGAATAATCTTATCAATAATCGTCATTTTTTCCTTGATCAACCGACTTAACCTCCCCACGTCTTTCTCCGCTCCCGGCACGTAAAGCGAACCGGAAGGCAAACAAAAATCGTTTTGCATATCCACAACCAATAATACCGTCTTCATCTTCTTACAACATTCCTAAATCATGAAACATCACCCGATATTCTGCCGCTTTGTCCTCTAAAGGCTTCGGGTAAGCCCGTGAAGACGAAGGCATCCGGTACAACCGTAAAGCCCTCCCTTTATATTCAAAATCACTGAAACCTCCCACTTTAGGAGCCTCAGCCCCAACCAAGGCCAACAAAGTATCTGTCGCCTTTTGACCCGTGGTCACGATCGCCTTACATTCGGGAATCCGTTTCAGCACGGCATCCAAATCCACGGGAGTAACAATCTCCAAGAACTGATCGGAAGCATTTCCCCGTTGACGAATCACCTCCATCGCCGTGTCAAACAAAGCAACTCCCGTTTCTTCCAAAAAAACGACTAACCGTTCCCGGCTAAACGCTTTTTTCCCCTTTTCTAAAAAATAATCTTTATCCCCGAAAAACAACACCCCATATATCCTCCACATATCATTTTGCAGATTCGGGTAGTAAAACTCCATAGACCACCTTGCTTTTGGTGGCGGGAAACTTCCCAACATCAATAACTTGGCATTTTCCGGCAAGAACGGTTCTAATGGATGTTTTTCTATTTCTATATGTTGACTCTTTATTTCCATTACCAACTTCTACGTTTTCTACAACAATTTTGTTAAACATTACTTCTTTTTCCTTTTCTTCTCCACAGACCACCCGAATTTACCAATTTTTTCTCCCAACTCAAAATATCCACCATGCAGATACACCAAAGGATCAGCATTCGCCAACTCAAACTTCCCGCTATCCTTATCCAGGTAACAATCATCTGCCTGCACGTTCACCACCTCTGCAATAAACATATGATGCGATCCCAAAGGAATAATTTCCTTCACCCGACACTCAATCGACACCGGAGACTCTTCAATAATCGGGGCTTTCACGACCTCTGCCTTTCCCGGCGTCAGCTTCATCTCTTCAAACTTATTGTAATCCTTCCCGGAACGTACTCCACACCAATCCGTGACATACGCCATATCCTTCGTGGTTAGGTTAATCACGAACTCCATATTCTTCTGAATAATCGGGTACGAATATCGCTCCGGTCTCACGGAAATATAACACATTGGAGGATTCGTACACAACGTTCCTACCCATGCTACTGTCAGCACGTTATATTCACTCGGCTCACTCCCGCAACTTACCAACACGGCGGGCAAAGGATAAATCATATTTCCCGGCTTCCAGTTATGCTTCATATCAATCTATTTTATGCAGGCAAAGATAAAGGAAAAGATCAGCTAAAAAAAGACTGAATTTTACCCACCCACCTGTTTCCAATTCTGCCAATCCGACATCAACAACCGCCAACTCGTCTTTTCGTGTCACTGCCAAACCTTCTGGCACGCCCTTTGTTAATCCTCCAAATGAATAGGACCAGCTATTTTTTAATAACCGATCTCTACTCATTTGATCACTTAAATATTTAACACTTAAATTATAGGAGATTTCAATCATGGGTGCAGCCGGAAACAAAAAACCGAAGAAAAGCAAGAACAAAAAAGATGTTCCGTCTTATTT
>DYVS01000056.1:0-9063 GCA_020743075.1 Butyricimonas virosa
TATTTTTTTTGTATATATATCTTTCTGTATTTGTATTATTTACGATTTGTTTTTACTTGATTCATTATTTTTCCTAAAAATAAATGTGAATTTTTTACCCTTTTTTTAAGTGATTGCGTTCTATGAATGATTCAATGAAGAAACAGGATATAAAGTGTGACATCATGGAGAAATTGGAAGAACAGGTTTTTAAAGTTTCACGGTTGATCTTCAAGGAGGTGACGGGGGCGATTTCGGAGGAAGAGCAACGCTATCTGGAATGGTGGCGGGGAAAGAATCCGGATAATGAGCGATTGTATCGTGAGTTGAGGGATGGGCAGCGAATGATGAATGAGGTGAAGCAGTTGGAGGGTGTGGATGTGATACGTCCATTGGAAGGGATGCATCTGCGTATTCGTGAGGAAGAGCGGCGATTGAGATTGAGGAGATGGCAGTGGGGAGTGGCGGTAGCGGCTATCGTGGTCTTGTTTGTGGGAGCCTTTTATTTGTTCCCGGTAGATGATAAACTGGAGCCTGAGCCTTTGGCAAAGACGGAACAACCCATTAAGGCAGGGGGGGTACGTGCTGTTTTGAGGTTAGAAGATGGTAGGGTGGTTGATTTGGAGACATTGGCAAAAGGAGTAAAAGTGGGAGGTATGGAGGCTGTAAAGATTGATGAGCGGCGATTGTCATATGCGGGACAAGGAAAAGCTGATGGCGAGAAGAAAAAGAAATTGGTGTATAATGAAGTGGAAGTACCGAGGGGTGGGGAGTTTGATTTGGTCTTGGCGGATGGGACAACCGTATGGTTAAATGCAGGAAGTAAGTTGCGTTATCCGGTGGAGTTTGTGGGAAAAGAACGACGGGTGTTTTTGGAGGGAGAGGCCTATTTTGCAGTGGCTAAGGATGCAGAAATGCCTTTTCGGGTAGAAATATTGCAACAAACGGTAGAGGTGTTGGGAACTGAATTCAACGTGTCGGGGTACACGGATGAGGCGGCAATCTACACGACTTTAGTGACCGGTAAAGTAAAGGTGGCAACCGATAGCGGGGAAAATATGGAACTTGCACCCGGAGAACAGAGTATGCTGGATTGTCGGGATGGACATCTTGATAAGCGTGAGGTTGACGTGGAGAAAGTAATCGCGTGGAAAAAGGGAATGTTTATTCTTGAGGAGCAAACCTTGGAGCAGATCATGCAGAAATTTGCAAGGTGGTATGATATGGAGGTTGTATACCGAGATGAAGAGTTGAAAAACATTATCTTTAAGGGAGTCGTGCCGCGGTATACAGAGTTAAGAGAGGTGTTGAATATTTGGGAAAAGACTAATGAGGTAAAATTTGATATAGAAGAAAGGACGGTAATCGTTTTCAAATAAAAAAGAGGGGAATCCGGCAAGATTCTCCTCGTCATAAATAAACATCTGTTGGCTCAGATGAATGTTTAATTAAATGCTTTACAAAGTTATGAAAAAAAATCGACGAACGGGCAATCCCTATTGGATAAGATTGCCGCAAAAATTGATTGCTATGGGTTTAAGGGTATTATTACTTGTCTGCGTGATAAATACGGTTAGCGCGGCTGGATTCTCGCAAGGGAATAAATTGGACGTGAATTTCACGAACAGCACGATTGGGGCCGTGCTGGATTACCTGAAAGAAAAGGCGGGGTATGATTTTGTCTATCGGAAAGGCGTTGTCCGGATAGATGATGTGGTGACGTTAAAGTTAAAAGATGCGACGGTAGAAAAGATTCTGGATGTCGCGTTGCGGGAGAATGGGTACAATTACGAAATGGTGGACAAGGTGGTTGTGGTAACACGGGCAAAAGCAGCTCCTGTTGTTCCGGTCGTGGAAGTGTTGAAAGGGCAGGTGAAGGATGCAAGTGGTAAGCCTTTACCGGGTGTGACGGTGATGCTAAAGGGCACGTCGGTAGGTACGGCCACGAATATTGATGGAAAATACGAGATCAAAGTGCCGGCAAAAGAAGGTGTGGTGATCGTGTTTTCTTTCGTGGGCATGAAACCCCAAGAAATGAAGTTTTCAGGTCAGAAAGTGCTTAATGTGGTTCTTTTGGAAGACGTGGAACAGATGGAAGAAGTGATTGTTATGGGGTACTCGACCCGGAAAGTGAGCGAGATGACCGGTGCGGTACAACAGTTCCAGGGAAAGAATATCGCTCAATCGGCCACGGGTGGTAGCTTGATGAATGCGTTAAAAGGACACACGACAGGGTTACAGATTACGGGTAGTAGCGGTGTGCCGGGAAGTGATGGGGATTTATTGTTACGCGGTACAGGAACGTTATATAGTTCGAGTTCTTTATCCACGACGGCTTCGGCTCCTTTGATCGTGATAGATGGTGTGATCACCGATTACACGAGTATTAACGGGGTGGTGTCTCCATCGGATATCGCGGACATCACGGTGTTAAAGGATGCGGCTTCTACCGCTATCTACGGTTCTCGGGCTGCAACGGGAGTGATCGTGGTGACAACGAAAAAAGGGGCAAAAGATCGTATGACCGTAGCACTGGATATGAAATTAGGCATCAGCACTCCGAATTTCGGAAAATTGGAGTATATGAATTCACAGGAGTTACTGGATTATGGAAAGATGGCATTACGAAATTGGTGGAATACGAATGAAAGTTTACGTGGGAAATATCCCAATCAGGAAACTTTCATACAGGATACGTTGGGAACGTTATATAATAATTTTGATGTAACGAAAACGACTAATTGGCGAGATCTGGTTTATCGTAATGGCTTGAGTAAGGACGTGGCGATGAGTATCCGAGGTGGTGGTGATAAAATCCAGTATTATTTTTCATATAATTATTATGACGAGGAGGGGACACAGATTGGGTATGACCTGACACGGCATTTGTTCAAATTGCGGTTGGATTTTGATGTGATGAAATATTTGTCGTTTGGGGTGAATTTGAGCGGTACATTCGAGAAAAATATTTCTGCTAATTCTGATGATGATTCTATGGAAAGTTACCATCCTTGGCTGACTCCTTATAACGAGGATGGGACGTTGAAGTACAATATCAAATCTTGGAAAAATTATACGATGGATCCAACTCCATTGAGAAACCCATTGCAGGATAATAAATACAATAACGTGACGGATCTAAAGAATAATCTGTTCGGTTCGTTCTCTGCCACTTTAAAACCTTTCAAATGGCTCACCTTTTCTTCGACAAATACATTGACCTTGACGAATGTGAATAAAAATGATTATTTGGACAGTCGTACTTACAATGGTAATCATAGTCGTAACGAGATGAGTAATGGCGTTTTGAAGGTAGATGATGAACGGAGTTGGACTTTCTTGACGTCCAATATTTTACGCTTGCAATATAGTTTTGGAGAGCATAATTTGAATGGCTTGGTAGGACAGGAATGGTATGAACGCCACACTCGTTCATCACGTATTGAAATGTATGACCAGATCATTGCCGGAGAACGTAATGTTGGTGGTTTCTCGAAACAAGGGGATAAAACAAATCCGGGTGTGATACCGACGGGAGCAGAGCGGGAGTCCGGTAGTTTCTCTGTATTTTCGGAAGTAAACTATAATTATGCAGGTAAATATATGGCTTCGGCTTCTTTCCGTACAGATGGTTCAACAAATTTCGGTAAGGATAACCGCTATGGAACATTCTATTCATTTAGCGGATCATGGCTTGTTTCTCGGGAGGCTTTTATGGCACGTCAGGACGTGGTCTCTAACCTGAAATTGAGAATGAGTTACGGTACGTCGGGTAAAGAGGCGGGTATGGATTACCTGAACTACACGCTTTATAGTACGAGTAACACGACGTTTGATTATTATCGAAACCACCCGGTTTATCAATCGGCTTACGGGGCGACGATTAACCAGTTGGGAAATGATCAGTTGTCATGGGAGACGGCATATAATCTGAATATTGGAGTGGATGTGGCGTTATTGAATAATCGTATTTCATTATCGGCGGATTGGTATAAACGGCGGAATAGTGATTTGATCATGAGTACGACTTTGCCGGCTGCAAATGGCGTGGGAAGACAATACCAGAATGTGGGTGAAATGGAAAACAGGGGGGTGGAATTAGTATTGAACACGCACACGATGAAAGGCGAAGATTTTAACTGGTTTACGACATTGACTTTCAGTTATAATGATAATGAATTGACCAAGTTGGATCAAGAGAAATTAACTCGTAGTGGTTACAAAACATTTTATGAAGGAGATAATATCGACGAATTGAAGAGAGTAAAAGTTCGGGGTGTTGACCCGGAGACTGGTTTCGCTCAATATGCACGGGTGGAAGAGGATGGTAGTACGAATATCGTGGGTTCTTTGTCGGAAGCCGTGCTTGGTAACGGAGAACTGAGTTATGTGAATATCGGTTTGTCACGTGCGCCTTATTGGGGTGGTTTCACGAACACGTTTACTTACAAGAATTGGGAGTTGTACTTGCATACCACGTATAGTTTGAATTACAAGGTGTATAATAGTGTTTTGGCAGAATATACGTCAGGAACGTCATGGACATCATCAAACCTCCATAAGGTGCCTTCCTCGCTGAAGATATGGGAAAAGCCGGGGGATAAAGCTGATATCCCGATGGTAAATGCCGATCCGGCTTTCGTGCAAGAGCTGAATCACGAGACTTCTTTCTGTTACACGGATGCCAGCCATTTACGGATATCGAATATCCGGTTGACGTATAATTTCCCGCAACAATGGATGAAAAAAATCTGTGTACAGTCAGCCGCTTTGAGCTTTAGTTGTGATAATGTCTATACGTTTGCGTCCAAATACTTTGCAGGTATGGATCCGGAGAATGTGGGCGGTTGGGCGGCACCAAGACGTTTTATATTTGGTTTGAATGTTACATTTTAACGGTAGAAAGTTATGAAAAAGAGATATTTACTTATCGGAGCTCTATTCTTGTTCGCTTGTAACGGACGGCTTGATGAAATGCGCCCGCATAATATGGCAGAGGCGGAGAGTTATCTGAGTAGTTTCAATAATATAGTAAATGCCACTTCGGGGTTGTACGGACAATTCTTGATGCAGGCCGGAGGGTATTCGGAGTCACATCATTATCACGGTTCTTATCACGTGTTGGGTGAATTCCGGGGGAATAATGTCATTTTCGCGGAAGCTTTTCCGGCTCAGAATGGTTTTATGACTTCTCCTGATTATTTGCGAGCCCCGGATGCTCATTTCTTCTTGAACAGTGATCAGAAATCCCAGTCATACGCATGGGCGATGTGGGCGAAAAGTCAACAGTTAATATTGGGGGCCTCACGTAATATCATTGCTATTGATAAATTGTTCGAGGAAACGGTGAATCCGGATGAGAAGCGTGATTTGATTCGTTTGAAAGGGGAAAATGCTTTCTTACGCGGGTTGATGATTTTTAATGCCACGAATGTATTCGGACGTCCTTTTTGGGATAATCCGGATGCGAATTTGGGAATTCCTTTGGATGTTGAGGCTACCGCAGAAATGTTACCTCGTAATACTGTGCGGGAGTGTTTCGAACAAGCTGTTGCTGATTTCAAATTGGCGGCATCTTGTTTGCCGGATGAGCGTTCGGACCGCACGTTTGCTAATAAAGTGGCATCGTTTGGTATGTTGTCTAGAGTATACTTGTACATGGGCGGATTGCCGGAGAGTCCCGATGAGGAATATAATCGTTTGGCGGCAGCTTATGCCGATTCAACGTTTAGTTTGGTAAATGACGTGGTGGAGGTTTTACGTGGGGAGGAATTGAAAGACTTGTATGATAACCCGAAAACGAATAAGGAAATTTTGTTCGCTTTCTTCACGGGTAATTTCCCGAGTGGTATAGGTAATGCGGTTCACGACTATTATTCTTGGAGAGGTTACGAGTCGGAGGCAAGTACTAGCGTGTACTGTTGTGAGATTTCACGTGATTACGAGAAAATCATGGATAAGGAAAACGATTTACGATGGCAGTATTTTACGGAACCTTCCGTGCGACATGCAGGGCGTTTCAGTACAACGAAATATAATGGGGGAGCGGATCGGGTTTTTGATGATTACTACTCTTTCATTTGTCCTTCCGTGTTTATCCGGGCCGGAGAGGTTGTTTTGAACAGGGCGGAAGCTTACGTGAAATTAGGCGAGGATGCAAAGGCCTTACGAGATTTGAATGAAATTCGTGACCGGGCGGGTCTGGATGAATTATTAGGATTAAGTGGGGATGACTTGTTTGAAGAAATATTCACGGAACGTCGTCGGGAATTGGCTTTTGAGGCTCTGACTTACTATGACTATGTACGTAACGGGTTGACGATGAAACGTGAGGAAGTGTCCGTGTCTTATAGTAACTACACGGGAGCGCAGTACAACGAGATTGATCCTAAAACATCCCGTCGAACCGTGTGTTTGATTCCTGCCGAGGAATTGTTACTGAATGATAAGTTGAAACAGAATGATTATTAAAATAAAAAATAAGATATATGATGAAAAAATTAGTTCTGAGTGTTATAATATGGTGTGGATTTACCATGTCGTTGCTGGCGCAGGGTATCCAGTTTCGTGAAGGTAGTTGGAAGGAAATTTTGGAGATTGCCAAGAAGGAAAACAAATTGGTATTTGTGGATAATTATACCAGCTGGTGTGGTCCCTGTAAAAAGATGGTGAGTGAGATTTTCCCGTTGAAGGAAGTCGGGGATTTTTATAATGCTAATTTTATTTGTTATAAACTGGATTGTGAGAAAGGGGATGGTGTGGAAGTTGCAAAAACGTACCAGATTATGTCATTTCCTACTTATTTGTACGTGGACGGAAATGGAAAATTGTTTTACCGTTCCGGATCGTACATGCCGGCAGAAAAATTTATTGCAGAGGGAAAAATAGCTTTGGAGGAGTTCTCTGATAAGCGGACGATTGAAGAGTGGGAGGCTCTCTACTCCCGGAAAAAGAATAACGCTTCTTTCGTGAAAGGATATATAGCCAAGCGTAACCGGGCAAAATTAGATAATGCGGATATTCTTGATCAATACGTGAGCATTGAAAAAGAGAAGAATTTGATGGATACTACTTTTTTGAAAGAGTTATTAGCTTATGACAATAAGCTGAATGCTGGAGGTGCATGTGCCGATTTTATCATGAGAAACTGGGAGCGTATTCGTGAAATGACGGGAATGAAAGCTGAAAGGATGGCAGAGTTTCTTAGCTATAGTATGGGTAGATATTCCTATAGTCGTGCCGTGAAAGAAAAGAATGAGGAGCGTTTTGATAGTTACCTGAAGATAATGGCTTTCTTGAACGAGAAATTGGGAGTAAACGTGGCGAACGAGGAAGTGAAAAGTCGTTCCAGATATTATGCCGCTATCGAAGACAGGACGAGATTTGAGGAGTTGGCAGAGAAACATGCGGATATTCTTTTTGAAGAGGAAAAAGATTGTTTGAAACGAGACAATGAGAAATATATGCAATTCTTGCAGGACTTGATCGAAGACCCATCGGGAATTGCCTCACAGACCCCGGAACGTCTGGCTTTTTCTATCCAGTTTGCCGGAATCAACGAGGCCTCTTCTTTGGCGTTTAGTTTTCGTGATCTTGCTGCGAATGTTGCTCGCCTTTCGGATAACCGTGAGTTGTTGAATAAGGCGATGACATGGGCATTGGAGGCAATTACGTTGTTTGGCAATTTTACTTGCTATGAAACGTTGGCAGAGGTGTTGTACAAGATGGGGTATCAGAAAGAAGCTCTTTGGCAAATGGAAAAAGCGCTGGATAAAATGCCGGCGGGTAATGATGCTATTGCTGCACGTATTCATGAGAAATTGGATAAAATTAAAAATAATAAATGATGAAAGTGGTAATTTTACTTGGAATTGTAGCCCTGTTGGCAGGGTGCAATTCCATTCAGAAAGACGAGTTTGTGATCACGGGTACAATCGGTTCTTATCCGAAGGAGATTTTGATTTGTGCCTATCAGACGAACGGTAATTTTATATTGGACACGATCCGGGTGGAAAACGGAAAATTGAGTTACCGGAAAAAATTGCAGGAACCTATCGTTGCCTCGCTCGTGTCGAGAGATCCGCATAATGTTATCCCGTCGGGTATGGGAGTTGTACCCGGACCGAGTGTTACGCTGTTCATGGAACCGGGAACGAAATTGGAAATTAACATGGACAATACTCGTTGGCCGGAATTGCAATGGAAAGGTGGGGCATGGAACAATGACTTGATGAAGTTGTATGCTAAAACGTTGCCTTTGGAACACGAGATGTTTGAGTTGTTGCGTAAATCATATGCTTCAGGGGTAACTGAGCAGGAGGAGGCGTCTTTAGACAAGCAACGAATGGCTTTAGCGGAAAAAGAAAAAGAAGAAAAGATCCGTTTTATCAAGGGGAACCCGTCCAGTTATGCGGCCATGTATCTTTTGAACGGTATGCGTAATGATTTCACGTTAAAGGATTATGCGGCTACTTTTGCGGCTTTCGATCTGAATTTGCGGGAAATGCCTTTGGGTAAGGAGATGCAAGGAGCCATTGACATTGCCTTGCGTACAGAAGTGGGAGCTACTGCCCCGAATTTTGAAAAAGTGGATAAGGATGGAAACACCATTCGTTTGTCGGATTACAAGGGGAAGTATGTACTACTGGATTTCTGGGGTTCTTGGTGTAGTCCTTGTCGGGATTCCCATCCTCACTTGAAAGAGGTCGAGGCGAAATACCGGGATAAAGGTCTGGTGGTCATTAATATTGCAACAGAGAGCGGGTCTAAAGCTCGTGAAATGTGGTTGCAAGCTATCGAGGAAGATGGTATGACATGGACGCAGATCCTGAATAACGAGGGGAAGGATAAATGTGACGTGGTGAAAGACTATGCTATCACGGCATTCCCTACCAAAGTGTTGATTGACGATACAGGGAAAATTGTTGTACGTGCCGTGGGTGAATCCGAGCCGATAGATGCAAAATTGAAAGAAGTATTCGGAGAATAGAGTGATCGATAAGTAGGAAAGTTGAGGGAGGTGTGTCAAAATGCACACCTTCTTTTTTTATGCACAAAACCCCGACTTTCACAAGCAGGGGCTTT
>DYVS01000057.1:0-26212 GCA_020743075.1 Butyricimonas virosa
TTATTCGCTTGTTGGCTCACGTGTTAGGTGATTATCGTTTGAAAGGGTACTATGATTGCTTGATCAATCATTTGATCGTGAAGTATGAATTTATAGAGGGACGTTTAGAAACACTGGACTTGGGCGCACTGGAGAAGGATTTTCGGGCTTACCCTGCATTGGAACCTTTGTGGGCGGTGATCCGAATGCTGTCGTCATATGGAGATCGTTCTTTTGCGGGAGATTTGGAACGTTTTTCTCATTCGGAGAATGATTATGTGGCTAAAGTGGCTGGAGCTATATTGGCTAAGGATGTGCAGGGAAATCTTCCTGAAGAATCCCGTTGGAGAGAGGATGAGTTGTTGGACTTGTTGTCGTTGAAGGGAAAAGGTGAAGAAGATTCCATGTCCGAGAATATGAAAGAAAAGAGAACGTTTAAGAATTCGTTGGTCTATCCGGTGGGGGCGAAACACGTGGACGTGGAGGCCCAATTGGATTCTATCATGCAGGATATGTGCCGTTTCCTGAACAATCAAGGAGGAACCGTGTATATCGGGATGAGTGATAAGGGGGTGCCTGTGGGGATTCAAGCGGATTTGGATTATTTGTGTTGCAATTTGGACAAGTATGAGCTGTTTCTTCACCAAAGGATCAAGGAGGCTTTCGGGGAGGAGGTGGATCGGATGATTCAGATTGAAAGAAAGCAATTCGGTGATAAGGTGGTTGTTGGCCTTGTCGTTCCGCATTTTGATCGGGAAGTGGAATATTATCCAGAGAATTAGGCGTCTATTGTTGGATAGATTGTAGGTTGAAAAGCGGAAAGATTTCGTTATAGTTGATCTCTGTAGCTCCAGGTAATTTGTCTTCTGCTAATTGATTGATTTCTTTTTTTAGCTTGATTGCAGAATGTGATTTTGGCATAAAGGTTATTCTTTTTTATATTAAGTCTAAATAAGTATTGGAATATTTGATTAATATACTATATTTGTCTTTTAGAGATATTGTTCTTGATATGGATTACACGAATACGGGAATTTTAGTATCAGCTTTAAATGAGGGGAATATACTTGCTTTCGAGTATATCTATAAAACTTATTATAAAAGCCTGCTGAATTATGCTAGTCGTATTCTAAAAGATGTGGAGGCCTCAAAAGATGCTGTTCAGCAGGCGTATTATCGACTTTGGGAAAATCGTTCGATGTTAACGATTACAATTTCTCCACAAGCATACTTGTATCGGGCCGTGTATAATAATTGTATAAATTCTATTACTCGGAAAGATATAATTCGGAAGTACGAGGAGGAACAGTTGAAAGAATTGTATTTTTCTACAATAATACAAACTCCAGAAGCGGAGATGTTGTTGGAACGTTCGGAGATTGAAAAGGCTATAATGATTTCTGTCGAGGCGTTACCGAAGAAGTGTCAGGAAATATTTATACTGAGTAAAATGGAAGGGTTGAAAAACAAGGAAATAGCAGAACGATTAGGTATTTCCTTGAAAACGGTAGAATCTCAGATGACCATAGCGATCAAACGGTTACGTAAAGATTTAGGTTGGTTACTTCAAATTTTTATTTTTTTTCGATTAGATTTTTAGGGGTAAATCGGGAGTTGTTTGTCTAAGAGGTATAAATGATAAATTTATGAATCAGACCTCGAAAAATATAGATGAATTACTGATCCGGATTTTGGATGATACTGCAACACGTGCGGATCTGCGAGTGTTTGCGGAATGGATTCGTACGGAAGAGAACCGAAAGTATTTTGAACAATATAAGAAAATATGGCATACTACGACTGGAGTTCAGTGCGATGATCAAGTCGTGGAAGAGGGATGGCAAGACTACAAGCAGTTCATGCGTGCTTTGCCGGAAAGAAGAAAAAGAGCGGTTGTTTTGCGAAGAGTGTTGCAATATGCGGCGATCGTGGCTGTGATCCTGTCATGTGTTTATTTCTTTTTGAAACCGATTGGAAGCATGGATGATCTGGCAATTGCCTATGTAGACATAACGATTCCGAATGAACGTGGGGTGATGTTGACTTTGGCTGATGGTGAAAAGGTGGTTGTGGGAAATGAGAAGCGGGAAGTGATATTCGAAAAGACGGGTAATGTAAATATTAAACAAGAGGGGAGGAATGAATTGGTGTATGAGAATGTGAAAACATCAGAGAAACGGAATGTTGAAGAAGAAGCTATGAATGAAATCACGGTTCCTGCGGGAGAGCGTGTTTCAATTATCCTTTCCGATGGAACGAAGGTTTGGTTAAATTCGGAAAGTGCTATTCGTTATCCTGTACGATTCGGCATAGGTAAGAGAGTGGTAACAGTAAAAGGGAATGTGTATTTTGAAGTGACGAAGGATGTAGACAGGCCTTTTTTCGTGGTGATGAAGGATATGGAGACGGAGGTTTTGGGAACTTCTTTCGAGGTGAATACATATGGCGATCATGGTGAGATTTATATGGCTTTGGTGGAGGGATGCGTTCGGGTAAGATCGGGAAATCATGTTGTGGTAGCGAAGCCAAATGAACAAGTTGCATTGGATTTGGAATCACGTAAAATTTCTACCAAGGAAGTGGATGCTGCCCGTTTGGTTGCTTGGAAGGATGGTGTGTTGATGATAAAGAATGAACCCTTCGTGGATGTGATACGTAGATTAGAGCGTTGGTTTGGGGTGGAAATTGAAAATCAGTGTTTACAATCGAGTGCGTTGTTATTTAGCGGGGTGTTTGAACGAAGTGGTCTTGAGGTTGTTTTACAGACAATATGTGCAAATCTAAATATTAATTATGTAATTGATGGAAACCGTGTTATATTGAAAAATTAAAAAAAAGAGTACCGGATGCGACCAAACATATGGATACTCTTTAATTAAAGTAGTTAAATAATTATTATTATCAACTAGTTGTTACAAATCTATGAAAAAAATCAAGAAGTATTGTAGGAACTGGATAAAAATTTTAGACCCAAGATTTTTGTCGGTATTTACGTTAGTAGGAATTTTATTTTGCGTGTCAGCTGCCGGATTCGCTCAACAGGTTGGACGTCAGTATGTGACGCTGGATTTGAAAGGTGTTACACTCTCCGTGCTGTTTGAGGAGATGATGAAACAGACGGATTACAGGTTCTTTTTTAATGATGCTCAAGAAAAGAATGTGAAAGAAGTGAGTATTTCTGTGAAGCATGTTCGAGTGGATAGCGTGTTGAACCAAGTGTTTAAGAATAGTCGCTATACTTATCGAATAATTGGAACTCAAGTAGCGATTGTGGATAAACCCGTGCAATTACCGGGGCAGAGTGTGCGGCGTACAAACGTGACATTACTTGTGAAAGATAGTGTGGCAGGAATTCCGCTTGTGGGAGTTGCGTGTATTTTGAAAGAATTAGGCATATATGCTGTAACGGATATAAACGGAGTTGCGGTTCTGCAGCAAGTTCCATTGGGGAAAACGGAATTGGAACTTCAGATTCTAGGGTATGAAAATTATAAGAAAGGGATAAATGTAGAGGTTAATTATTCTTTGGAAATCCGGATGATTGAAACTTCTCTGGCTTTGGATGAGGTGAATGTTGTTGCTACTAAGAATGAAGCAGGACAGGCCACAAGTTCAAAAATCGGTAGGCAGGCGATAGATCATTTACAGGCTACGAGTTTGGCGGATCTGATGCAATTATTGCCCGGGCAGTTGTTGAAACAAAATAGCGATATGACAAGTCCGGAGCAGTTTTATTTACGGACGTTGAATTCGGATAAAAATAATGCTTTTGGGGTATCAATTATGGTGGATGGAATACCTATGTCTAATGATGTGAATCTGAATTCAAATGAATTTAACGTTGTGGGTGGTGGTTATGACCTGCGGAAAATCGGAACCGATAATATTGAGTCGGTGGAGGTTATTCGAGGTGTTCCTTCCGTGGAATACGGGGATTTGAGTGCGGGAGCCGTGATCGTGAAGACTAGCGTGGGAAAGAGTCCTTATCAAGCTCGGGTAAAAGTGAATCCTTCGATCATACAAGCTTCTTTGGGTAAAGGTTGGAGATTGGGGGATAAGGGAGGTTTCCTAAACGGGAGCTTTGATTATTTGAAATCCTCGGGTGATCCTCGTAAAAAAACGAATTCGTTTGACAGGATCAATGCTTCTGCAGCTTATATGAATACGTTCGGGATATGGCGTATGACAACCCGTTTCGGGTATTCCGGTATAATTGATAATGTTCAGCAAGATCCGGATGAAGTAGATAACGGGACGTATACCGAGAGTAAAGATTATACGTTGAAATTCAGTCATGAAGGTTCTTTTTCTTTTAATAGTGCATTGAGTAGAACATTGAGATATAATGTGGGAGTTACAACGGGACGTTCTGATTATTTTACTTCCAAGATCGTGTCCAGTTCCACGGGGCGGACTCCGATTTTTACGGCTAAAGAAGAAGGAATTCATGAAGCGATATTGTTGCCGGCTTCTTATGCAACTTCCGGGGGTACGATTGGTAAGCCGTTAAGTGTGTTTGCCAAGGTAAGTAATGATTTTTTTGTGAAGGCGGGATTGCTGAATCAGCGTTTTAATATGGGGGTGGAATATCGGTATAGTAAAAATAGCGGAAAAGGAGATTATAACACGGATGATGCATTACCATTAAAGCCAACTAGTGCCCGTCCGAGAGGATTTGACGAAATTCCGGCATTGAATCAGTTATCAGCTTATTTTGAGGATAATATAATGCTTAATATTGATGAGTGTCCCGTGACGATACAGGCAGGAGTGCGTTATACTGTGTTACAACCAGGAAAGAGCGAGAGCGTATGGTCATTGTCTCCGCGAGTGAATTTATCTTTTTCTCCGGTGAAATGGCTTGATGTGAAAGCAGCTTTTGGAAAAAATGCTAAAACACCGGGATTGACTCATTTGTACCCGGATTTGAAGTACGTGGACCGGATGATTGTGAATTACGGAACGGGTAATCCCGATGAGCAGTATATGCTGTATGATACGAGAATTATACACGTGAATAATTCCAAGTTGAAAAATTCAACGACAACTCGTTATGAAGTCGGGTTTGATGTGAAATTGCCGAAAGACCGGATGATTTCCATATCGGCTTTTCGGGATAAGAATGATTTGGGATTCGGGAGTTTATCGCAATATATGACATATGCTTTTGATTATTATGATATTTCTAACGGGGGTGTCGTTCCGAATCCGGAAGGAGGAAAACCAACCGTGGATTATTCCAAACCTTTCCGACGAGATACGGTGATGACGACTACAGGGGAAATGGGAAACACGAGCGGAAGTGTGAATGAAGGAGTTGAGTTGGAAATTAATCTAGGTAAAATCAATCCGATTCGGACTGATCTTTATTTGAGAGGAGGATATACTCGCTCGGAATTGTATTCTTCAGCCCCTTTGTATACTCGTCCGGTTGGGTATTCGGGGGATGTGGATACTTCTCCGTTTAGAATTGCTTATTCTTCTAAATTGCAAAAAGATATCGATAAGCAATTTAGCACACAATTGCAGGCCGTTTGCCATATACCTAAGTTGAAAATAGTGGGGTCAGCCACGTTTCAGGTAATTTGGTATAATTATTCGAAATCAACAAATTCGAAACGAATTCCCATGGGGTATCTGGATAACAAGTTGGTGTATCATGAAATCACGCAGGCGATGTTGGATGATCCGGATTATAAGATACAGGGGTATAAGTTACAGGATCAGATTATAGATCCGCAAGTAAGTGATGCGATAAAGCAACCGGTTTTGTGGTTGATGAATTTCCGATTGACGAAGAATATATCTGATTTTGCAGGTTTCTCATTCTACGTGAATAATTTGCCGTATTATGAGCCTTGGCAGCATAGTAATCAGACGAAGACTTTGAGTGAACGGAATAAAAATACGTTTGCTTTTGGTGTGGAGCTTTCTATTAAATTGTAATGTTAATGATATGAGAACGATAGATATATTTCGATATTTGCTAGGTTTTTGTATGTTTGGCGGGATGTTTTCTGCATGTATGCCGTCAACCGATGATATTGAACCTGTGCGGAAGGTGGAGATTAAGATTAGTTTGCAGGAAGAAGATTTTATCGATACCCGTTTTGCTAATAAAGAGGTGACTATCCGGGGAAGTAAAAATTCTTATAAAGCGGTGACGGACGAGGAGGGCGTCGCTGTTTTTCAGGATCTTTTGCCGGACGTATACAGCTTGGCCGTTTCTTATGTGTTACCTCGGGAGGAGTATGGGAATATGGTAAATCCTCCTATTGAGGCAAACGATGTGTTACTGAATGGGACATTGCCTAATTTGAGAATTTACGAGAATTATAACGGGGAGTTGACTTTGCAGATGGGAGTACGACAGAGTCTGATCTTTAGTAAGATTTATTATTCCGGTACAAAGAATGCCAATAATAAAAATTATGATGTGGATCAGTATATAGAACTGTATAATAATTCGGATCAGACGGTTTCGACAGAAAATATACATATTGCTTTGTTGGAAACGGAGAGTACTCCTTGGTTTGTGGAGGAGAAAGAACAGTATATTTATGCCAAAGATATATTCAAGTTGCCGACACGTGATTTAGAGCCGGGAAAGAGTATATTAATTGCCCGGCAAGCTATTGATCACACGATAGATGCTCCTTTGTCATTGGATTTGACAATAGCGGATTATGAAGTAAAGGCTGTTAATAAACCCCAGAATAGTCAGGTGGAACAATTGCCACATGTCTATAAATCGCTTGCCACTTTAGATTGGTTAAATATGGTAGTTGGTGGTGGGAATCAGCTTGTGCTGTTCCGCTATGACGGGGATGTAAATGATTTGACGAAAAAGCAAAAACCAGATGCTAAGCCAAGTCATGCGTGGTATGTGCAAATTGCAACAAGTATGGTTCTTGATGGAGTGGAGTGTTTGAAGTATAATGCACAGGAGATTGATCTATCTAAAAAGAGAATGCCTGCAAGAATTGATGCGTCGTATCAGACATTGTCAACGGCTTCGGGACGAACAGGGGAAAGTATAGAGCGGAAAGTTGCAAGGGTGGAAGAAGATGGACGGGTCGTTTTGCAGGATACCAATAATTCGTTGGAAGATTTCGTGTGTACATCTGATATTAGACCCTTGATTTACACGAAACCAGAATTACAACCTCAAGAATAATTTATAAAAAAGAACGTGATGTATAATAAATATATATACTTGTGTTTTATGCTCTTCGTGAGTGTAATAGGAAGAAGTCAGACTTCGACGGACACGGTGAGCGTGGTCACTCCTGAAATGCAGCGACTGGAATTAGTGAAACAATTATGGTTGCCGACTCGCAATGCTTCCGGATTAGGTTTTGATCCGGTAGCAGATCATGGAGATGCATGGTTCGGGGTGTTTCATTCTTCCGGTGATTATCATCGAGCTCAAGAAGGTAGTCGAGTAAACGGGTTGAGTTTCTTGGCAGAACGTTATTCTAAAATTGCCCGGAATTTATACGTTTGGGGAAGTTTCAAGTTTACGATGGACCGAGAGAGCGAACGGGCGTGGTCGGATGTGATCTTGAAAGAGTATACAAGTCCTTATCAATATGGTGGGAGTGTGAAAGGAAGTTATGATCGGCAGTTGTTTGATTTAAAGGTAAAGCTTGCAACGGGAAGTATTGGGCGTTTTACTTTTGGTGCGGAAGTGGATTATTCGGTTGGTGATTTGTCTCGATTGCGAGATCCTCGTTCTCGGGTGTTGTTGGCTGATTATGCAATTATCCCGTCTCTTACTTATAAAATTTCGGAGAAACATGCTTTGGGTTTGGATTTTTATTATCGTTTCCGGAAGCAGCGTTTGGATAACATAATTACCGTACAGAGGGAAAAACAGTTTGAATATTATTTGTTAGAGGGGTTGGAAAATTATTGGATGACAACGGAATTAGGTAAAGTGGCCCGTCGTACCGTGGCCGATATTTTTGGTGGGGATTTGCAGTATAAGTTGACAGGAGAATATGGTTCTTGGTTGGTATCTTTGGGGTATGAACGTTTGGTGGAAGAGGTCGTGGATGATGAAAGGAAAGAACCGGGAGATTATAATGCTCAGAAAGTGACTTTTTATTCGGGTTACAAAAGTGAACGAATAAATGTGCTTCATGCTTGGAATATGCAGGCAAGTTATACCGGAGGGCAAGCTGAAGAGTTTGTACAAGAGCAAGTGAATATCACTCACGGTAATGGGATGGTTTCGAATAAATGGGTGACTTTGTATAATTTCGTGACTTACAAGGATGATGTTTTAAATGTCCAGACAGATTATACTTTTTATAAAGGAGATGTTTCTCGTAAGGATTATAATTGGTTGATGGGGGTAAGTGGTAAATATGAGTATTTGAAAAACCGTTATTTATTACCCGAATCTACACGTGAGGTATCCACTTTACGTATAGGGGTGAAGGGTGCCGGACGGGTTGTGAACAAGGATGCACATAAGTTTTGGATTGAAGCCGCTTTGAATGGAGCATTACCGTTAGAGACCAAGATGAATTTGTCAGAAGAGAATGTTTTTACGGAGAATGTTTTGAATCCGGATTTGAGGTTTTTCAAGGCCAAAACGTTGGAAGCGAAAGTTGATTTTCAGTATTCTTTCCCTATGCGATTGAAGAAAACAGCCTTGACCGGATATATAAAAGCGTATGCTGGAAATGTTTTTACCGATAAATTCGGGTCTCGCTTTAGCGGGGGAATATCTGTCGGAATCTTAACACTTTAGGAACGGAAGGGGGCGTGTTAAATGATATTTGGGTGTATCATTTAGGAAATTTGTGTCATTGTATGTATTAAAAACGAATAGAATGAAGTTTTTGTGTGAACTAATGGTTATTTGTGCCTCGTTGTTAAGCTGTCCATTTGTTCGAGCCGCAGGACCGTTGAAGATCGTGAAACAGGGGAATGCTTATTTGCTGGAAGTGGCGGATTCTTTGTTGGGGCGAGATTTACTTTTTGGATCTCGGGTTGTAAGTTTAAGTGTACAGAAGAATATATCAGCAGGGCAGACGATGGGGGATCCGATAGTAGTGCGATTCGAGTTAAACGGGAAGTATTTGAACATGGAACGGTTGGTTTCTAGTGCCGTGTGGGAAGAGTCGGATGTCGCTGCAAAATTGATTGCGCGTAATCATGTGATTCCGGTGATGCAGGTCTTCGATCTCGTGAGACGGGATGAGGAGCGGGGAGTAAACGTGATAGATGTAACTCGTTATTTTAGTGATGAAATTGGTGAAATTTCTCCTTTGCCCGGGGGAATGAAGCAGGGACGATTGGAGCCGAAGGCTTCCGGGATTCTTTGTTTTTCAAATCATGAGAATCGGGTTAATGTGACTACTCGTTATGCTTATGTAGGCGGTAAGACACCTTTGATTGTGACAATTAATTACACGTTGTTGGTGCTTTCGAAGGAACCCATGCGTCCTCGTTATGAAGATGAGCGGATGGGGTATTTTTCAACAGTGAAGACAGTATATAATACGGCAAAACGAGTATATCGTCCGAAGTATGTTTCCCGTTGGAGGATTGAACCCCGCCCGGACGAGGTTGCACGCTATCAAGCCGGAGAGTTGGTAGAGCCTGCCCGCCCTATTGTATTCTATTTTGATCCGGCTACTCCGGCATTGATAAAAAAGTATGCCCGTTTGGGAATGCTGGATTGGAACAAAGCGTTTGAGGCGATTGGTTTTAAAAATGTTATACAGGTACGGGATTTCCCGGGAAAAGATTTTAATAGCGAGGATTTAACGGTAAGTTGTTTTCGATATATCCCTACGGAAGAGGCAAATGCTGCCGGTCGTATTTGGACGGATCCCCGTTCGGGAGAGATTATCCAAGCTGATATTTTGTGGTATCATAACGTGGTGCGTTTGTTACAAGAGTGGCGTTTTATACAAACTGCCGCTGCGGACCCGAGTGTGAGAAACAAGGAATTGAGTGAAGAGGTGATGGGGGAATTAATCCGGTATGCCGTGGCTCATGAAACCGGGCATGCATTGGGGATGAAGCATAATATGAGAGCTTCGTTTGCCTATCCCGTGGATTCTTTACGTTCTCCCTCGTTCACGCAAAAATATGGTACGACGGCTTCCATTATGGATTATGCACGGAATAATTACGTGGCGCAACCCGGTGATTTGGAATGGGGGGTAAAAATGACTCCCCCACTTTTGGGGCCTTTTGATTATTTTTCAGTGCAATGGGCTTATACTCCTATATTTAATGCTGAAACACCAGAGGAGGAGCTTGTCGTGTTGGAACAGATGTTTCGAGAGAAAGGAAGTGATCCATTGTATTTATATGCCAATATGGCAATGGGACCGGTTGTTCCGGATCCTGCCGGGCAGTCGGATATGTTGGGAGATGATCTGTTGAAATCATCTACTTATGGCATATCGAATTTGCGGTATATTATGCGACATCTAATGGAATGGTGTTCGGACGAAGGAGATTCTTACCTTCGGATGACGGAAATGTATGATGCGGGTGTCAAACAGTTCTTCAAATACATGAATAATTGTGCTTCTTATATCGGGGGTGTTTATTATTTACCGGGGACAGTGGGACAACATGAAGCCCGTTATGTGGAGGTGGATAAAGAACGGCAGAAGAAAACGGTACAATTTATTGTAAATGAATTGCGGGAGACGGATCAATGGTTGTGTGATCGAGAATTGTTCGGTTCGATTGGAAATAAGACCGAGATGTTAATGAATCGGCAGGGAGAGATGATTGCAACATTGGTATCTCCGAATCTTTTAAATCGGTTAATTGGTTCGGTTTATCCGATAGAGGAGTATTTGCAGGATATTTCAACATATTTATTCACGGGAAAGGGATCGTTAAGTGAGTACGAGAAAAATAGACAGATTGCTTATGTGCAGGCCTTGAAAAAGGTAGGTAATGAAAAGGGAGATCCGGGTAAGGCAAATGATAATTTGAAAAGTGCGGCTGTGTATGGCGAGATGGTTCGATTGGGTAAAAAATTAGAGCGTCAAATAAAGTATTCCGAACATTTCGGATTTGTTGTGGATTTATTAAAAAAATGAGATTATGTGTAGAACAATATTATTGGGATTAATTGTATTGATGGTTACGGTGGGACGTGTGAAAGCAGACGAGGGGATGTGGTTGCCGATATTATTAAAAGAACAGAAATTCGCCGAGATGCGTAAGAAAGGGCTGAAGCTTTCTGCAGAAGAGATATATAGTGTGAATCAAGCTTGTTTGAAAGATGCAATTATCGGTCTCGTGACAGAAGGACCTGATAACCTAAGGAGTTTTTGCTCCGCTAGTTTCGTTTCGGATCAAGGGTTGTTGATCACGAATTTTCATTGTATTATGAGTTATATCGAACGTTTTTCAACCCCGGAGAATGATTTTTTGAAATATGGGTATTGGGCCTCTAAAAAAGAAGAAGAGAGTTTATGCCGGGGGTTGATGGTGAAGCAGTTAATTCGTATGGAGGATGTTACGGACCGGATTATGGAAGGTACAGAGGGGTTGAGTGGGGCGGAGTACTCCCGTAAAATTGATGAGAATGGGAAAAAGTTGGCGGAAGAGGTTACGAAAGGGAAAAACTTGGAGATGCGGGTACAGAGTTTATTTGCCAATAATCAGTACATTATGTCGGTGTATCGCTTGTTCAAAGATGTGCGTATGGTGGCCGCACCTCCCATGTCTATCAGTAAATTCGGAGGTTTAAGCGATAATTGGAGCTGGCCTCGCCATACGGGGGATTTTGCATTTTTGCGGGTATACGTGAATGAAAAAAATGAGCCTAAGGCCTATAACCAGAAAAATGTGCCGTATAAGACGACGAATTATTTGAAAATTTCGTTGAAAGGGGTGAAAGAGAATGATTTTGCCATGGTACTCGGTTACCCGGCTTCCACGAAACAGTATGTTCCATCTTTCGGTTTAGAGGCGATTGTTGAAAAACAAAATGCTGCAAAAGTTCGGATACGCGGAGAAAAGTTGGCTATCCTGAAACAAGAGATGGAGGCAGATCCTGGGTTAAGATTACGTTATTCTACCCGAATTTCTTCTATTTCAAATTCTTATTTGAAATGGAAAGGGGAAATTCAAGGTGTACGCAGAATGAACTTGGTTGAAGAGAAAAAACGGGAAGAGGAGGCGTTTCAACAGTGGGTGGAAGCATCCCCGGAGCGTAAAGCGAAATATGGTACTGTATTGGAAGATATGAGGGAGGTCTACAAGGAGCTTTCCGAGTATAATTTGGCTAATGATTATTTCTCGTAGGTCGGCTTGAATGGGGCGGAAATTGTGCCTTTTATTGGGAAGTTTGAGAAATTAGTTGCCATGTATAACGGCCGGAAACCAGTCAAAGAAGCTAGTCAGAGGAATGAATCCAAACGGCTTATTGGGTTAACAAAACAGTTTTTCGGTAATTGGTCGTACGAGATTGACCGTAAGACGTTCCGTAATATGTTAGTACGGTATTACGAGGGAATGCCGATGAAATTCCATACGGAAGTTATGGAAAAAATTATTAAGCAGTATGGTGGGGATATTGAAAAGTTGTCACAAGATTTGTTTGCTAATTCTATTTTCACGAAGCAGCAAGGGTTGTTGGATTTTTTGGAGTCAGATAAAGCGGATGGGATAAAAGTGATTACAGAAGATCCTTTATATCAGTTATCCATAAATTATTACCGTGTTTTTGTAGAACGTATTTCGCGTCAACGGGGTGCATGGCAGGTGAAAATGTTACCTTTATATAAGATTTTTCAAGAAGGTATGTTGGAGATGAAACGAGATCAGGTGTTATATCCGGATGCGAATGGTTCATTACGAGTGTCATACGGGACTGTAAGAGGATGTGAGCCAGAAGATGGATTGTCGTACCGTTATTACACGACGATGGATGGAATGTACGATAAGTATTTAAATAATCCGGATGATTTGGAGTATTTTCTCCCTAAAAAAATGCGGGAATTGTACCAAAAGCAGGATTATGGCCGTTATGCTGATAAAGAGGGTAGATTGAGGGTTTGTTTCTTAACAGATGCGCATACGACTAGCGGGAATTCAGGTAGTGCTGTCGTGAATGCTAAAGGAGAGTTGGTGGGTATTAATTTTGATCGGTTATGGCAGGGGGTAGCCTCGGATTTCTGTTACGATGAGAATATCTGTCGCAATATTGTTGTAGATATTCGTTATATTTTGTTCGTGTTGGAAAAATATGCACCTTTTTCTTATGTTTTTGATGAGATACGTATCGAATGATAAGTAAAATCAGGTGACTGAATGTTTCTCTTCTACTTGCTGTTCGAATTGATTTGTAATCATTAGACGTAAGTAGAAGAGATTTCTTTTGATCAAGGAGTGGGGTGTCATCCGGAGAATTGATACGAGATATGTAAGAGTTTTTTATTATTTTTAGCCCGTAAAATGAAGATCAAATATAGAATGAAAAACTCGGAGAGGATATTGTTACAATTTAAAGATGATGAGCGGAAAGGTTTTCGTCTATTATATGATTCGTTTTATGATTCTTTGGTTTTATTTGCTACACAGTTTATTGGTGAGGCGGAAGAAGCTGCAGATATTGTCCAGGAGTGTTTTGTAGATTTTTGGGTAAATCGTCGTTTTTCTTTGTTGCGGGGAAGTCTGGAACATTATCTTTTCTCGGCAGTAAAACACGGATGTTTGAATTATTTGCGAAATACCCGTCGGCGGGAAGGTAAGTACGAGCAGATTCGCGATGAGTTATATGATGAGGTGTCGGGTGAGAATTCGGAATTGATTGAAAAGTTGTACCTGGCAATAGAAATGCTACCGGAAGAACGTAGGCGGATATTGCATATGGTTTGTATGGAAGGGATGAAATACCAGGAGGTTGCAGATTATTTAGGTATCAGTATTAATACCGTAAAAACGCAGATGGGAAGGGCCTTTCAATTTTTACGGCGAGCACTCGGTGCGGATGATGCATTAATGCTAGTATTATTTTTCAAAAAAAAAGTTGTTTCCTGCTGTCACCCGAAATGAATAGTTAAGTTCCTTTAGGGAAAAAGGAATAATAATGAGTGATAAAATTCATGAAATAGTAGCTGCTTATTTGGCGGGAGAGAGCGTGTCGGAAGAAGAGCAACAGGTTGTTGAAAGATGGTTGCAGGAACATGCGGGAGAAAAGGATGTGGAGCTTCTTCAAGGGATGTTTCGGAGTTCCCGTTTGATGAGGGAAAAGGCGGTTGGTCGGAAAGAGTTTGTCCTCGAACGAATGGAAAAGGAGGTACGGCGTCGGCAGAGAAACCGGAGGATCGGGTGGTACTATTCCGGGGTGGCTGTTGTTGCTGTCTTGTTGGGGGTTGCGCTGATGTTCTGGAGATCGGGAATGGAGGTTGAGGATCTTGGCGTTCCTAGAGATCTTCAAAAAATGGATGTTTCCAAAGCTTATTTAAAGTTGAACACGGGAGAAGTGATTGAACTTGATAAACATCAGGGGATGATGATTCGTGAAGATAGCATCCGGATTGCCAATGCTGATTACACGTTAAGGTATTCGTATGATTCTGTTGTTCCGCTAGAAGTAAAATATGATACACTCATGATTCCTAGAGGATCGGAATATAGTGTCGTGCTGACAGATGGCACGAGAGTATTTTTGAATGCCGGTTCGGAAATTTATTATCCTGTTGCTTTTTCCGGCAATCGGCGAGAGGTGGGATTGAAAGGGGAGGCTTATTTTGAGGTGGCAAAAGATGAGAGTCGTCCTTTTTTCGTGCAGGCGGGTGATGTCCGAATTCGGGTATTAGGGACTTCCTTTAACGTGACTTCTTATCCTGAGCGTGAAAGGATAGAGACGACCTTGGAACAAGGACGAATTCAGATAACGAATGGAAAGGAACAGATAAATGTCGTACCGGGAGAGCAGGTCGTTTATAACAAGAAAAACAACCGGTTCGAAGTGAAGGTTGTTGACACGAAATTATATACATCGTGGAAAGATGGGTATTATAAGTTTGATCAGATGACGTTGGAGGAGATTATGGAAACCTTGGCTTTGTGGTATGATCTGAATGTTTTTTACGCGAACGCGGAGGTTAAATCTTTGGAGTTCACGGGACGTTTGAGGCGATATGATCGTGTGGAGGGATTGTTCAAAAAAATAGAACAGACGGATTTGGTTGAATTTGAATTGAATGGGAAAAATGTCGTGATAAGGAAAAAATAAAAGTTGGAAATTCCCCAATTTCCAACTTTAGGTAAAGTACAACAAGTATGTGTAAGATGATTGTTGTACCATGTGTAATCTTAAAAACAAAAGTATGCAAAAAAGTCGAATTCGAATAAGAGCGCCGCGGGGTATTCTTATCCGGAAAATGTTAATCTTTATGAAATTGTTTTGTCTTTTTCAGTTTGTTTTTTTCATCTCGGTACAAGCTAATGTTTATTCTCAACAGGCTGTGGTAAACGTGGAGATGGAGAATGTTTCTTTAAAGGCTATTTTCACGGAGCTTAGTGTGCAGGCCGGTTGTGATTTCTTGTACAATAACCAGATGATTCAGCAAAAAGGTTTGGTAAGTCTGAAAGTTCAGAATAAACCTTTGGATCAGGTATTGAAAGAGTGGTTGCCTTCATTAGGGTTGACTTTTTCTTATGATGATAACGTGGTGATAATCCGTGCTGTAAAGGAGGAAAAGAAAAAGGTGTATACGATTGAAGGTAAGGTCGTTGATGAAAATAATGTGCCAATGCCGGGTGTTACGGTACTTTTGGACAGTACCTCGTTCGGTACGTCAACCGATACTGCCGGGCGTTTTGTTTTACCCTTGCCAAGGGAGAAAGGTTCGTTAGTATTTTCCTTTGTCGGTTTTAAAACAAAGAAAGTTGCTTACACGGCAGGGAAGTTGGTGGTAGTGAAAATGGAGGAGGACATTTCCGGGTTGGATGAAGTTCAAGTCGTGGCTTATGGTTCCCAGAAAAAGCGTACTGTGATCAGTGCAATTTCATCCGTGAAAGGAGAGGAGTTGAAAGAATTGCCGACTCATAGTTTGGAGAATTTGTTGCAAGGGCATATGGCCGGGGTTGAGGTCAGTAATATATCCGGTTCTCCCGGTGGTGGCGGTTCCTTGGTTGCTATCCGTGGTTACAATTCTTTGGCCATGGAGGGAGAAGGTGCAGACAGGCAGTACGGGACTCCCCTGTACGTGATTGACGGGGTACCTATGCAGGCATTTACATCTTCGGTAACAGGAGCGAACACCTTATCCGATTTGGATCCCTCGATGATCGAGTCTATTGAGGTTTTGAAAGATGCCGCTTCGGCAGCTATTTACGGTTCTCGTGCGGGTAACGGGGTTATTTTGATTACCACGAAAAAAGGGCGTGCCGGGAAAGCACAATTCAATGCCAATGTATCTTACTCTGCATCGTGGTTGCCGAAAGCTCCGGAACAGTCAGGAGGACGGTACGAAAGATTGTTTTTTTTAAATGCTTTGCGTAATACGGTTGCTCCTTACAAAACTGCGTCCGGTGAGTGGAAAATTCCTACATCTTATGAAGAAGTTTACGCCAATAAAAGCACTAACGGTCCCATGTATAACTGGTTTTGGGGAAAAACGGGGCCTCAAGATGCCGTGGTGTTACAAGATAGTTTGAATCCTTTTTACAATAATTCAACGCATTGGTATCGCCAAAATTACAGGACCGCTGGAGTGGTTAATGCGAACTTGCAAGCATCCGGGGGATCGGAGAACGTACGTTACATGGTTGGGGCCGGTTATTATGACGAGAAAGGAATCGCAATCAATACTGATTTTAAGCGTTTTAACGTGTTGTCAAATTTAACTGCCCATCCGGCTAAACGTTTGCGAATGGATACGCAGTTGGGACTTACTTACAGCGATCGTAGTAGGGGAACTTCCGCGGGAGCCGGGGGAAGTAAGTTTGAAGGAATTAGTTCTGAGGCCAAAACTACTTCTACTCTGTTACCGGGAGGAGGGGCTATCGGTGATTTGATTGTTCAAAAGTATAACGAGATTTCGGAGAAAAATCAAAGTTATTCTTTACGTTATAATATGGCGTTGGATTACGAATTAGCGCGTAATTTATATTTGAGGGTATCTGCCGGGATTGATTATAATCAACAGAATCAGAATACCTTTAAACCACGAGCTTTAGATGCCTATACACATTTTTCCAGTTCGGAGGGGACGATTACGAAAGATTTGTCGATTTTGAATGAAAATTTGCTGACGTACACGTATAATTATTTGGATAAGCATAATTTGAAGATTATGCTAGGATTGTCGTTCCAAAAAGACCAGTCCTTTAGTAATAAAGGGAAAGCGATGAACGGGCCGAATGACAAGATTCATTATGTCGGTGCCGGTTGGGGAGGAGCTAACGGGTTGAATAATACGGGTACGGCGGCTGATCCTTTTTATGTGTCTGCTTTTGAATACTCTTCAGGTTTTTCAGAAGAACGGATGAACAGTTATTTCGGGCGTTTGACTTATAATTATAAAGAAAAGTATTTATTTGAAGCAACGCTTCGGCGCGATGGTTCTTCTGTATTCGGGGAAGATGTGCGTTGGGCTACTTTCCCTTCTATAGCCGTGGGGTGGACTTTTTCGGATGAAAAGTTTATGAAGCCGTTCTATTGGTTGAGTTTTGGAAAAATACGGGCGAGCTGGGGTGTTTCCGGTCAGAAATTCAGTCAACGTTATTTGTCCCAAGGATTATTGTCTGCTAATGGAACCACCTTTCATGGGGATATAGCCATGTTCCCGGATATAAGAGGAGGAGTTATTAACAAGAAATTAAGTTGGGAAGAGACTAATCAATATGATTTGGGATTTGACTTGAGTTTTCTGGATTATCGATTGCGGCTTGTCATAGATTATTACTATCGTTACACGAAGGGACAGTTGAATCAAATTTCTTTGCCGGGAGATATTTATTACCATCAATTCCAATGGCAGAACGGGATGGCGATTTCCAATCAAGGTTTAGAGCTTGAATTGGAGGCAGATATTTTGAGACACACGGCAGTAAAATGGAAAATGAAATTCAATGCTTCACGAAATTGGAATCGTTTTGAAAAAAGTGCTGACGGTTTTGATTTTATGGAACAGGTTATCGGAAAACCTTTGCATCAGATAAAGGTTTTTAAAACAGACGGGTTCTATAATTCATTGGATGAAGTTCCGGTTTATTATTTGGCTAATAAGGAGGTACAACCTCTTTATTCCGGAATTACGGCAGGGATTTATCTTCCGGGGAGTCGTCGGCTTGTTGATTTGAACGGGGACGGTAGGATTACCGAGGATGCTGATGTTTATTTTGCAGAGAGTCCTCTACCTTTAGCTCACGGTGGTTTTATTAACCAACTTCGCTGGAAAAATTTTGACCTGAATATTTTCTTCAACTATTCGCTGGGGCGTCATATCGTGAAAGTTTACGATGATGTGAGCATGACGGCAAATGGGAGCGCAAAACCTTTGTTCGTGGATGTCAATGATGTGAAAATTTGGACGGAAGCAGGTTCTAAGGCCGATTACCCGAAATCTCAAGTATATGCTTATTTGATGAATCAAACAAGTGGACGTTATGATTGTGATATCGAAAGTGTTAGTTTCTTGCGGTTAAAGCAACTGACGTTGGGGTATAATGTCGGGGAACGGGTTCTTAATAAATTGAAGATTTCAGGGGCTAGAATATTTGTTACGGGAGAGAATTTGTTCCTGTTGACGAATTATTCCGGTTTAGATCCGGAACTGGTAAATCCTACCCAAGGTGTGGATAATATGGGGTCTTATCCCTTACCTCGTAAATTTACCGTGGGTTTGTCTGTAAACTTTTAAATTGTAAGCACATGAAGAAAATATTAATACTTTTATTATTTGTTCCCCTGTTTTCATGTAATGATTGGTTGACTGTCGAGCCGGAAGATTCGGTGACTTTTGTCAATTACTTCAAAAATGAGGAGGAACTTAAGGCTTTGCATAACGGTATTGCTTCCTACATGAAGAATATTTGCGTGGGGGATCAACCTCAGTTTTATAATTCTTTGGATGCCGATAATATTGAGTGGACTTATCAGGGATTTTGGACATTGGATCCGGATACTTATTTGCCCGAGGAAAGTATGGTGTTGAATGTGAGTTGGGCTAATTTTTACGAGGCGATATATATGGCTAACGTGATTATCGAGAATGAGTATCGTTTTGAAAATATATCCAAGGAAAGGGCCGAGTTCTGGTTGGGGCAAGCTCATTTCTCTAAAGCAATGACTTATTTCCGGCTTGCCCAGATTTGGGGTGATGCTCCCATATCTAAAGGTTCTGAGTCTATAGCCCCGGAGGGTAAACGGCCTGCCCTGGAAGTACTGGAAGAAGCGGCTAAAGAGGCAAAATTGGCATTGACTCTTCCGACTTATGATCAGTTGAGAGATGTGGATGGGAAACAGATTACTTCCAAACAATATGCCAGCTTGGGAACGGTGAATACGTTGTTGGCAAATATTTACGCTTGGATGGGAGGTTTGACGCGTGAGGAAAAATATTGGAAAGAGGCCGAATCTTACGCTTCGGAGGTGATTGAAGGACGTGCCGGTGCGTACGACTTGGAAAGTATTGGCGGGTTGATCACGAATGTATTCGGAAAAGCGAGATCGAGCGTGGAGACAATTTTTTGTATAGATAATGATCCGATAGATATTGATCGTCAATATGAAACCCGTTTTAAGGCTGAACTCCCGGGCCAGATGTTGATGACTTATCCTTATACGACAACGGACGAGTCGGCGATCGCTTTGCTCGCGGAGGATTATTGGGATGACTATACGAAAATTTACGTGGAAACGGTAGAAAGTATTTATCCGGATGAAAATGATGCACGGCGGCGGGAGTTCTGGTATCAGTTGGGTGAATTGACTTATCCGCTGACAGAATGGGATGATGAAGTAGGTGATTTCGTGGAGGTGGGAAGAGAGGCAAGTCCTTGCGCGCATATTGCAAAGTGGAGGGACGTAATTATTCAGGAGAATACGCAATTTGTACAGGATCGTCCGGTAATAGCCACGGATGGGGATTGGATTGTATGGAGGTTGGCCGATTTAATTTTGCTTCGTGCGGAATGCAGGGCAAATCTTGGATTAACAACAGCCGTGGATGATTTGAATCGGGTGCGTGCCCGTGCGGAATTGACCGATTATGACGGACCCACGGATAAGGAGAGTTTACGTCAAGAAGTTTTTGACGAACGGAGACGCGAACTTTTTGGTGAGGGGCAATTTTATTTTGATATTGTGCGTAACGGTTATTACAAAAAATATTTGAGAGGTAAGTTTCAAGAACTTACAGATCAAGATATAAAAAATGGAGCACTTTACGCTCCGGTTAGTAGCGGGGCTTTCGAAAAAAATACGTTGATGACTCAAAATACTTATTGGCAATGGCAAAAATAACATATATGTTGAAAGGTGTGATCCTTGTTATGGTGTTAGCATTAGGATCATGTACAAAATGGAATTATCACGACGGAGGGTTATCTGACGGGGTTCATGATTGTTCGATGTGGGAATATTTTCATACACAACCACATGATTGGGATTCTACAATGATTATGATTGAGCATGCCGGTTTAAAAGAATTGTTTGAAGGACGGGGGGAACATGAGCAAATTACATTCTTTGGCGTAACAAACTTGAGTATTCTGAATTATATGTTGCAAAATGGGTACAAGAGGGTGATAGATATTCCGGTTGAGGACTGTAAGAATATCTTGTGCAAGTTAATCGTGCCGAAGCGATTGATGGTCAACGATATTCCTAGAGGACAGATTATTGCCAATACAGGGGAAAAAGTGGATGGCATGGAAGCACAGACATTAAGGGGATCTGTATTTATGTGGACTCACCAGGAACCTTATATGCAAATAGAGGAAGCGGGAGAAGTTTCATTGTATATCAGGACTAATTCCGGTTCAGTCAGTTTTAGGGTTGTGTCGACAGATATTCAGACAAATAACGGTGTCGTACAGGCCATGGGATATGCTTTTGATTTGAATAAAATTTAAGAAAAGGGAAATGATGAAAATACATTTATATATTGCCATGTTGTGGGTGATTTCCTTGCTTGCAGGTTGCAATGATGTCACTGTCGGTTATTTGTACACGACTGAAGCTTCTTATTCGATGGATACTTTGCAGGTGACACGTTTTTCTGCTTTGGAAGATAATATCAACGAGTTGGAAAGTGTTTTTGAGAAGTATACTCCGGAAATTCAAAATCTGCTGGCAGAGACCGACCAATTGGAAAAGGAATTTATTTCATTGTCAAGCAAAAGGGATGAGTTATATGAAGCTTATAAGCGGGCGAGAACAGCTTGGCTGAATGCTCCGGCATCAGATAAAGAGTATTACCAAGAGTTGTTGAATAAAGCTACCGAGGAATATACGTATTGGAAAGATGAGGTTGTAGCTCCTGCAGAAAGAAAAATCCGTTCTCAGAAAAATACAATTTCTTCGATGTGCGGGAATATCGGGTTAGCTGATCCCTATACACTCCGGGAGCAAATTTCTCAACTTCAAGAGCAAATAGATAAAAATATTCCATGGACTACGGCTCAGATTGAACAAGTGTTAGGAACCGAACCGTTGCACTATTCTCTTTATAGAGTGAAGAGTAGTAACGGGCAGGAAGCTGCCGATGATTTTGCTAAATATATGACTGTTATCGGGGGAGGACGGATGTATGTTGATGCAAAGGTGGATTCTCCCGTGGGCTATTATACCGTGTCTCTGAAGATCGAAAATGAAGGTCATACAGCTATTTTAGAGGATATATTCACGTTTGAAGTGAGAGATAACTAATCGTTTTGGGGTGTGTCAAAATCCGGTTTGAGGTTAAATCCATCTCGTGGATTTTGACACACTTTTTTCTTTAAATCTAATTGCAATGAAATGTATTAAATTATTGTTGGTGATCCTATTTTTAGGATTACTGGGGACGGTATCTGCTCAGATAACTTTTTTTGACGGGACATTGGAAGATGCCATGGTAAAAGCGAAAAAAGAAAAAAAGAATCTTTTTGTAGATTTTTATGCGGATTGGTGTGAACCCTGTAAACTCATGGAAAAAGAGATTTTCGCGTTGCCTGAAGTGGGAGAATACTTTAATAAAAATTTTGTTTGTTGTAAATTGAATGTCGAGTCTCCCGAGAATAAAGAGTTAGTACAAAAATATAAGGTAAATGCTTTGCCTACCATGTTGTTTCTTAACGTGAAAGGGGTGGTCCTTCAAACGATTAACGGGGTAAGAGAGCCTGCCGGTTTTCTACATGAGGCTCGAGTTGTCATGGGGGAAGCGTTGAGTTTTGAACAATTGTATGAAAAAGTTAGAAAGGAGAAGAAAAATTTGGATTTGCGGCAAGAGTTGTTATTGCAAGCTCCAGCTTTTATTAGTATTCAAGAAGGTTATAATCGGGAAAAGTGGATCACTCGTATAGAGTCTGTATTTGATAGTTATATAGCCGATAAAACATTGGATAAAATGGTGAATCCGGAGGATTTTGCCTTGTTGGTGATGTTTCATCAGCAAAAAGACAAAAATGATCCAATTTTTGATGCTTTGGTTAGAAATTATCAAGGATACGTGGAGCAAGTGGGGAAGGTTGATGTGGATAAATATATCATCAATTTATATAATGGATATATTATATCCTTATGTCGTAATGGTAAAGCTGAATATAAACAAGAGTTAGAGCGTTTGAATGGGGATTTGAATGTGATTTACGGAGAGATTCCGTTTGGTGATCTTACTGCTTTTGAAGCTGTTAATTTGCTTGCTGATGGGTATTATAATTTGTTTCGTAAGAATCTGGACGTGTTTTTTGAAAAGATGAATAAATATTTCGAAGGGGCGAGTACAACCTTGACTGTTAATAATTATACGAGACCAGTGGAGGATTTGTTTTCTTTATACCAGGGTAATGTGCCTGAAAATGCTTACCCGAAGGTGATTCCATGGTTGGAAAAAGCGTTAGCTTTTTCGCAGATGTCGGTACAGCTGAGAACCCGTGTGCTTTGTTTATTGGGAGATTGTTTGAAAGAAACCGGAGACCGGGTAAAGGCAAAGCAGTGTTATAATCAAGCTTTTATCGTGAGTGCGGAGATTGAGAACAAACAATTGATGATGCAGTTACAGAAAATGATTCAAAGTAGATTGAGTGTGTTATGAGAGCTTTACTATTATTGTTATTCTTGTGTTCTTATTGTTTTACCGTCGCCCAGAAGGATTTCAATACCTTCCGTTACGGTAAGCTAAAGAATGGGTTGACTTATTATATCCGCCATACGACAGTTCAACCGGGATATGCTGATTATTATCTTGTACAGAATGTCGGTTCTTTGATGGAAGACGAGGATCAAAATGGGCTAGCTCATGTGTTGGAACATATGGCATTTCATGCCACAAAAAGTTTTCCGGAAGGAGTACCAACTTTTTTGCAGCGCCATGGGATTGAAACGTTTAATGCAGTTACGAAGTATGATGAAACGATATACCATATTGATCATGTACCAACGATATCCCCGGAGTTAGTAGATTCTTGTGTGTTAGTTTTGCGGGATTGGTCCGGTTTTCTGATGTTGAAACCGGAAGATATGGATCGGGAGCGTAAAGTGATCCGGGAGGAACGTCGGGTCAGAATGAATGTATCCAAGCGAGTGCAGAAAATGGCAGAGCCTTACCTGTATAACGGGAGTAAATATGCCCTTCATGATGTTATTGGTTCCGTGGAAGTTGTGCAAAATTTTACTCCAGAGCAACTTCGTGGTTATTATAACGATTTCTATCGTCCGGATCAACAGGCCGTGATTGTTATAGGTGATGTTGATGTCCCACGGATAGAGGCTATAGTGAAACGTTTGTTTGAGGCAATTCCTAAAAGAGAAAATCCGAAACCCAGGCTTGTTTACAGGATTGAGGATAATGAAGAGCCTTTATATGCTAAGTTGATTGATAATGAAATACCTAATAATTCAATCCAGTTAGTGAAACGTATCCCTCTTCCTTGCGTGAATTCTTTAGAAGAGATGGTGCGTGAAATGTTGCTACGTGATTTCTACAATTCTATTATGAGGGGATTTATAACGGAATATGTGGAAGCGGGAGAATCTTATCTTTTGGGTGCGGGTGCATGGATTTCTAGTTTGGTGAGAAATTATGACAGTTTTAATCTGGTATTGACCTCTTTGCCAGGGAAAGAAAAAGAGGCTTTGCAACAAGTGTTGGGGCAGGTTGAGTATGTTCATCGTTTCGGATTTACGGATGAGGTTTTGCAACCTTTAATTGAGAATTATCGACAGGGGGTGAAATCGAATATGGGGCAAGAAGGGAATATGCCTAATAATGTGTTTCTCCAGATTTATCAAGATAACTTCTTGTTAGGTAAGCCTCTATGTACTGTTGATGAAAAACTTGCGGCCACGTTGCTTGTACTTGATTCGTTGTCTGCTAAAAGTTTTCAAGATTGGATCTCTAGTTGGTACGAAGGAAGGGATAATTGGGTTTTTCTTACGCAAGGTAATGATTCTACTTATCTTTTCCCGGATATACAAGAGATTGAAAAGATGATTCTGGATTCTCGTTCGGTTGATATGAAAAAAGTGCATTCTCAAGAACGAATAGTAGAGGAGAATGCTGAATTAATAGATTTTGAAATTAAGCCAGGAAAGATTGTAAAGGAGAGGAAGATAAAGGCGTTAGATGCGGAAGAGTGGATATTGGATAATGGAGCTAGAATCTTTTATAAATACACGGATGGAGATAAAGGGATGTTTAACATGTTGGCGGGAAGTCCCGGCGGGCGTTCTGTGCTGAAAGCCGAGGATTTGCCATCTGCTGATGCATTGTCAGCCCTGTTTTTACAAGGAGGTTTGTATAAGTATGATGCGCGTACGCTAGGATTTTTCCTGAAGGATCATTCGGTTGATGTGAGACTGTCTTTAGAGGAACGTTCGGAGAGTATTAATGTTGTAGGTGCATCGGTTGATGCAGAGCTTGCTTTCCAGTTGTTCTACCTGACAGTGGAACATCCTCGCTTTGATCGTGTGCTTTATAATCGTTTTGTGGCAATTAATCGTATGAATCGGGAGAATTTAAAGGCGACGATAAACGATACGATCAGTGAGATGTTGTCTTCAATCAGAAGAGTGGAATCACCTCGTCTTTGGAGAAAAGATACTGCTTACTATTCGGCAATGAATTATGATCGAATGATTCAGATTTATAAGGAACGTTTTCAAGATGCTTCTGATTTTACCTTTTATTTGGTGGGTGATATTGAAAGGGAGAAAGCTCGAGAGTTGACGATTAAATACGTGGGAGCCATTCCTTCCGTGTATAGAAAAGAGAAGGCGGTGGAGCATATCTATGAGCGAGAAGGGAGTATAATGGAAGATGTTGAAGTGAATATGCCGGACCGGAAATATCTGGTAAGTATAGAGTTTTATAACAAGTTGAAAACCAATCCAACGGAAGAGTTGTGTATGCATATTTTGAAAATGTATTTTCAGTATCATTTTCAAGAGAAAATTCGAGGAGATCAAGGGGCTGCGTATAGTGTTCAGATATTGGGGGGTGCTTCTTCTTCACCCAATTATCAACAGGAGCTTTTTATTCGTTTTGCGACGTCCTTAGATGAAGGGGCTAGGATGAGAACTTTGGTGCATGAGCAAATTCAGGAATTCTTGAAGCAAGGTGTAAATGATGAAGATGTAGAAGATTTTATTCTTGCGATAAAAAAAGAGAAGAAATCGGCTGATGATGTTGCTTATAATACAATTGTTTTTTGGACAGATAATCTCCAGTTTTACAATAAAACGGGAAAACGAATGGATGCTCCGATTTATTTTGATTCTATTATTGATAAGATTAAAGCGAAAGATGTGCTCGTTTTTGCCCGAAAGTTTTTTAACACGGCACAATGTGTCGATTTGGTTATTAAGTCAAAATATTGATAAAAGTGTGCTTTGAGATTTCGCTACTTTCATTCCAACGGGGATGGAGTAGCGAATTTTCGAATTCACTCGAAAAAATTGGGTAAATAAAAAAAGAGGTCCCTTTTGAACCTCTTTGTGGGCGCTGAGGGATTCGAACCCCCGACCCTCTGGGTGTAAACCAGATGCTCTGAACCAGCTGAGCTAAGCGCCCGTGTTGCTTGA
>DYVS01000058.1:0-11071 GCA_020743075.1 Butyricimonas virosa
TCGGATTCGGGTAATGAGCAATCGTAGACATATATTCCTCAAAATATTCATTCATGTCCCCTTTCTCGATAATCAATTCCGGTGTTTGTGAATCCAACATATTTCCTTGGTACCCGAATGAAGCACGAGGAGAAAGAACATCTACCCAATGAACATCCTTCAATAAATTAGCTTTCATATTCCATGTCCCAGACACAGACCACACCGGCAACAACTTTTCATTACTGCGACTTCCAAATTTATTAGAAGCGTCCGCCCGCGTATTAAAATTAAACGTATAAGCATTATTGTAAGTGTAAGATAACGTCAAATAACCAGAAAGTTCGTTCGTAATATTATCCGTCATCATCCCTTTGGCTGTTTCATTAGTTAATGCCCATTCAGCATAAGCCGGGAATTGGTTGTAATCCACTGAAACAAACATTTTTCCCCGTTCTGGAATATACCCCCGAGCAGTTCGTTGAAGTCCTTCATATGTATTTGAAGAAGCCTCAAAACCAATTGCAGCATTTATCAAATGCTTCTGATCTTTATCTAAAAACTTGTTGAAATCCAATTGCAAACGAGTTGTATAACTTTCGTTACGCGTGGTTGTCTGCCTATATTCTCCTCCATAAGGCATCTTCGAAAAAGCCTTCGTGGCCAAGAGCATCTCTTCCCCATAATTCGTTCCTCTCAAATTAGCAGCATACCACGTATTCGCAAGTAAATAACTCTCCTGCAAATTGTTGTTGATAGCATACGAAAATATAAACTGCCCTTTCAAACTTTCATTCAATTTGTAATTCAAATTTGACGTTAATGTAATACCCGAATTAGTATATACATCCCGACAATTGTTCATCTCATTCAAGGCATTAAATGCCAACCCGACCGTCGTACTTCCAGGACCTCCTTCCCTATTATAATAGAATAGTGTTCCATCCTCATTGTAAGCTGGTATTGCCCTTGAAGTATAATAAGCATAATTCAATATATCTATTTCACTATTGGCATAATTTCGCTCGCCTTTATTAGCTGTTAAAGAGAACTGAAAAGAAAATTTATTAAACGTACCGTTTATATTCATATTCGTCGTGTATCGTTTATTTCCTTCTTTTCGAATAACTCCCACTTCATCTGAATATCCCAACGAAGCATAATAACGAATATTATCCGTTCCCCCGGAAAGACTTAAAGTATGACCATGAGAAAAAGCATCACGCATCATCAAATCAAACCAATCGGTATTAACGGTTTCCAAGCGATCAATTTCTTGCAACATCTGTTCCCCTGTAATATTTCCCTGATAAAAATCGTTCAAAACACCTTCATATCCAACCCAATTCGTAATAGAGGGATACGAAAGTCCTTTCTCTATAATTTCTCGGGAATAAGCGATACGCTCCTTTGAATTCATCAGATAAATACTTTTATCCGTATACCTCGGACGAGCTGTAAAAGTTCCGGACATACTATACGACAAAGTCGGGGTTCCCACTTTACCTTTCTTCGTCGTGATCACGATAACACCGTTAGCTGCCTTAGCTCCATATAACGCCGTAGCAGACGCATCTTTCAAAATGTCTATTCGCTCGATATCTTCTGGATTTATACCGGAGATCGCATTTCCCACCAAATTCACAAAATCCAGACTGTTCGCTAGTGAAGCATTCACGTTCACTGGATCACGCAACACGATCCCATCTAACACCCATACTGGCTCTTGATTTCCCAACACGGTAGAAGTCCCTCTCACTCGAATTTTCGGAGTTGCCCCTACTTGTCCCGAATTCTGCATAAAAATCATTCCAGGAACTCGAGACTCCAATAACTGGTCAACCGTTTGTACTCCTGCCACTTTTATTTCATCCATTTTCAAAGTCTGCACAGCACTCGTGTTCATTCGTTTATCAATATTCTGGTACCCAGTAACAACCACCTCATCCATCGACTGAATATCTTCTTCCAAAACAACATTCAGCACCGACCGATTTTCTATTTTTACGATTTTCGTTTTTAATCCTACAAAAGAAAACACCAATTCTTCTGCGATATCGGGTAATAACATATCATAAACGCCATCAATATTCGTCGTTGCAGCAAAAGCAATACTCGCTCCTTGAACTCGGACAGTCACTCCCGGTAATGGGGTTCCGCTCTCGTCTTTCACCACCCCTTTCACCCGTCGTGATTTTAAGGTCTGCTCTTTCTCCTTAACTGGTACCACTAATATTAAATTTTTTTGTGTAATACAATTCAACTTTGTACCAGACAGACAAGCTTTCACGATCTCCAATACCGTAGCGTTCATACTCAATGTAACACTTTTCTTTTCTTTCTCAACTTCCTCACGCTTGTAATTCACACAATTATCACTCAACATATTAATTTCCTTCAAAGCTTCTAACACTGTTGCATTTTTTACTTTTAAGGATATTACCTTTGTGTATTCCTGCCCCAATACAGGATAAATACATAAAGTACTAAAACAGCCGATCAAAAACAGCCTCCATAACCTTTGCCAACCAGAAAAAAATTTCCCTGGTTGTTTTTTTTCTCCAATTTTTCTCATAACTTTACTTAGAAATTTATTAACATTTTCTTGGGATTACTAAGTATGAAATATCGGTGATATCTTCCACATATCCCGATATTTTAATATATATACACTTTTGTTCCCTTAATTTCAAAGCGAGGTCCCCCCAACAAAGTCAAAGTTCCCAATACATTTTCTAAATCCTCATTCCGATCTATTTTCCCCGTAAAAGTATGTTTTATCCCCCGATCACCCTTAAATTCATAAGTCACATCATACCAACGAGCTAACATTCGCATCACATCCTCCAGCCCGTCGTCATCCAGCATGATAATTCCATCCCGCCACAAAGCCTGTGTTGCCACATTCACTTTTTTCACACTGATTTTATCCGTCCCTTTCGTCCAACTTGCCTGCAAACCTGGCTTCAAAGTTTCCTTCAAATCCAAATGATTCACACTCACCTGTACTCGTCCTGTAAGCAATGTTGTCTTGGTTATCAATTCATCCGGATAAGCTTGAATATTAAATGAAGTGCCCAACACACGGGTTTCTATATCTCTCGTATGTACAATAAAAGGATGTAAAGAATCCGAAACTACCTCGAAAAAGGCTTCTCCACTCAATTCTACCCTTCTATCCTCTCCACTAAACTTCACCGGATACTTTAACCTAGAATCGGAATTCAGAAAAACTTTTGTTCCATCACTCAATACTAACGAATAAATACCTCCACGAGGGATCTCTATCGTGTTATATTCAACCTCAACACTTTCCGTTGTTTTTACATCATACTTCACCAATCCCGTCTGAATATTAATACTTGAGGATTTCGTGTTCACCAAAGTATCGCGATCTTTCAAGGTAATCTTCTCGCCATCATTCAATATTAATACCGCTTGTGCCTTCCCCGGTTCGACAACGGCCATTTTCGTGATAGGCTCTTCCGTCTTTTCCCGTTGTGTTCCCAGCCAAAGTCCAACAGATAGTAATAAAGCAACACCCGCTGCAAAAACTCCCCATTTCCCCCACCCAATACGTTTCCGTTCTTTTGTCAAGCGGTCTAATTTCTGCCATTGCTCCTCGACACCTGAAATTTGCACGATCTCTTCAAACTCACCCAACGGCAATTTCTCCCGGTATTCTTGAAACCACTCCCGATGCATTTCTGATTCTTCCAGCCATTCCCGTAACGCCACTTCCTCCTGCTCCGAAATTTCTTCTTCGACAAGCAATTTCCGAGTAATAACGTCCGCAATCTTTATCTCTTTTTCTATATGATCCATGACACACTATTTTCTAAACTACGTCCTATAATTTCATAAGTCTAGAAAACGGGTGAATAAAAAAACGATTTTTTGCAAAAAAATTATCCGATAAATAAAAATGGTAATACCCCCCTCAAGTGTTTCAACTTTTCTCTCAGTACTTGATACCCCGCCTTTTTCAATGTCTTAACCGTATTAGGTGAAATTTGCATGGCAACAGCGATCTTTTCTACCGTCATATCCTCCATGCTTAATTCTATAACCCGACGAGTTTGGGCAGGTAAACCTTTCACGGCCCGCTGTACCTCTCCGCAAATTTCCGCAGTAACTAACAAATGATCCTCCGTTTCACTCTCCTCCCATTCCATCGCTTCCAGAATGCGCTTATGAATAGCCTCATCCCGGATCTGAACCATAACCTTATTTCTGACAACCGTAAACAGGTAAGTTTTGACGGCCAACAAATTATTAAAATTCACACGATTCCCCAAATATAAAACAAAAGCTTCCTGAATGATATCCTCCGCTTGTTCCTTATCGCGTAACATCTTGTACACGTAATAAAACATTCGTTGATATAATTCCTCGTGTAACTCCTTAAAAGCCAAACGATCTCCTTTCGAAACCCGTTCTATATGTGAATTATCAAGCATCTACCATTTTAGATTACACCACTACAAATATACGAGAAAAGTCTATAACGTCAATATCTTGACCTTATAGACTTCATAACTTTATTGATTTTCGACCAACTATATCTTAATCTTTAACTTTTGTCCCGGTTTTAGATTCTTCGCCGATCGGTCAGTCAACCCGTTCCATTTCATGATGTCCCGGTTCGACACGCCCGGATATTTCTTAGCTATCGACCACAGATTCTCACCTCGCTTGATCGTGTAGTAAAAAAATTCCCCTTCAGTCAAAGGTTCCGCTTCCACCTCGGCATTTGCGGCCACCCCAGCATACTTGGCATCCACTTTCGACTTATAGTAATCCACCTTATTATTCGGCACATAAACCGTAAGTTTCTGCCCGATATTAATTCGGTCTTTCGTCATCCCGTTCCAATACTTCAAATCGGATAAACGCACGTTAAACTTCTCGGCAATCTTCCCGATCACATCCCCGCTTTTCACCGTATAAACCAATTTGGCCTTATTACTAGGAACAGCATGGGCATGAGCGTATTTCTTGAAACGATTCTTTGGATCGGCCGTACGATCACTATCATTAAAATAAGTCTTCCGATTATAAGCAAAGATCGTATCCTGCTTATCAATAAACTCTCCTACATGATTATAAGGAACTCGTAAAGCATAACTCTTTCCGAATCCGGCAGGCACGATATCCGAACGATATTGCGGATTCAGATCCCGAATTTGTTCCACGGATATATCCATCAATTTGGCCACCTGCTCGAAGTGCAAGGCATCGGAAATCATAATCGTATCACACATCGTGGGTAACTCATTCTCTAACGGGAAAATATTATGCTCTTTATGGTAATTGAACGTGTACATGGCAGCGATAAAAGCCGGCACGTAGCCACGCGTCTCCTTCGGCAAATGGAAATAAATATCCCAATAATTCTTTTTACTTCCCGACCGGCGTATGGCCTTGTTCACATTACCCGGTCCGCAATTATAAGCTGCGATCACCAGAATCCAGTCTTCGTAAATCCTATACAAATCTTTCAAGAAACAAACGGCAGCTTCCGTGGATTTTACCGGATCACGACGTTCGTCAATAAAAGAATTTATTTCCAACTTGTACATCTTCCCTGTTCCGTACATAAACTGCCACAAGCCACAAGCACCTGCACGGGAAAATGCTCGCGGGTTCAAGGCACTCTCGATCACAGGCAAATATTTCAATTCCTGCGGTAATCCCTCCCGATCCAACACTTCTTCAAAAATCGGGAAATAATAAGAACTCACCCCCAACATCGTCCCCACTTGGGCACGACGCCTCACGGTATATAATTCGATATAGTTCCGTACAATATCATTATAGGACAACTTTATTGCGGAATTCAATCTATCTAAACGCTGCAAATAAACCGAATCAGGCACAGATGGCCCTGTCACCATTTCTGTCAGATAAACCGAATCCACGTAATCCCCTTCTCCCAGTCTGGTAACATACCATTTACTATATAACTCGTCCAATCGCTCGATGAAAGCTCCCGGAATAGAATCCGTCAGTAACACCGGGGATCCTAAATTCAATCGGGGCGCACCTAATCGCACTTTCAACGAATCCCGATCACTCTCACCATATACTACACCTGAAAATAAAATCGCACATAGCCACAAAAACACAAAACGCATGCTTACTCCTTTAAAAATTAAAAGTTAATGTCAAACCCACAGTTCCCCCACTGACGGGAGAGAATCCGGTTGAGGGACGAAGATTCATTGACAAATCGTCGTTAATCTCGAAATCATAGAAATGGGCAAATACCGTAGCATCAATAATTTGTATCGCGTATATTGCGCCCGACACGATATACAACAAGTCCCGATTTCGTTTATAATTATCTTTCTTTGTTTTCAACTGCTCCTGCAAACGCTTTCGCATCTCCGGTTGAAATTTTTCTGCCGTTTTACCCGGCAACATCAATTTATCCCAACTGGAATTAGCCGGGTAAGGTGTTTCCGGATCAGCCTCCAAAGCATTCAAATAAGCAGTATAATCCACGAATGCCGTACGGTATTTCTTGTAATATTTCATGTTCCACGACAACCCGTACACGGTAGCCCCGATACCCCCGTACAAGATCGGTAACTTCCACCATTGCCGGTTATAAATCTGTCCGGAACCCGGTAAAATCATCGCCATGATTGTAGCCCGATGAGGGGAATGAGGTTTTTCGTTATCTCTTTTTCTCGCTTTCCTCTTCAACGCTTCTTCTTTTCCCGTGAACGTCAAGGAATCCGTGTGAATGATCGTGTCTTGCAAGAATACAGGGAAATCCGAACGATACTCCGACGCCGTTACTCCCGTACAAATAAGCAAAACCGGGATAATCAAAACTATTTTCACTAAAATACTTCTCACTACAAAGTTTATTTCTTATCCACCTTATCCAATAATTCAACAATTCGCTCCAATTCGCTATCCGATTTAAAGGAAATCACGATCTTCCCCCGGCCCTTCTCGTTCCGTTTCAAGTCGACTTTCGTGTCAAAATAACGAGCCAGATGAGTTTGTAACTCCATGTAGTCCTCGATAGGTTGACGTTTCCGCTCGGCTTTTTTCTCTTTTTCCTCTTCCGGTTTCATCAGCTCCCGAACAATTTCCTCGACTTTTCGCACGGAGAAATCGTATTTCATAATCTGTTCGAAAAGCATGTACTGGGTCTCCGGATCTTCTATATTAATAATAGCACGAGCATGTCCCATGCTGATTTTCCGTTCCTTGATTGCTAACTGTATCGGGGCGGGCAACTTCAACAAACGCAAATAATTAGAAATCGTCGTTCGCTTTTTACCTACCCGTTCGCTCAAAGCATCCTGTGTCAGGTTACACTCGTCAATCAAACGCTCGTACGAAATCGCAATCTCGATAGCGTTCAAATCCTCCCGCTGAATATTTTCAATCAATGCCAATTCAAGCACAGATTCTTCTTCCACCTTACGAATATAAGCGGGAATGGTTTCCAACCCTGCCATCTTTGATGCCCGGAACCGACGTTCTCCGGCAACAATCTCGTACTTCCCGTCTTCTACTTCCCTCACGGTGATCGGTTGCACGATACCGATAGCCTTGATTGAAGACGCCAACTCTTGCAATGCCTCTTCATCAAAAACGGTTCTCGGTTGGTTCGGATTCGGGCGAATATCACTCAATTTCAATTCTTCCTGTAACGCCGATGAGGCTGTCCCCCTTGGCTTCGCCTCCTCTGCCGCATCCGACAATAACGCTCCCAATCCTTTACCTAATGCACTCTTTTTCGCCATCTCTTATCAATTAATTTTAGATTTTAAATTTTAGATTTTAGATTCCAACTGCACAAGGCCAACGCTTTTCGATTTCATTCTAAATTCTACATGACTTTAAACTCTAAACTTCATTTAAACTCTAAACTATTTTTTTGTTTTTCTCCAGCAATTCGTTTGCCAAGCTCAAATAATTCACAGAACCGCGACACTCGGCATCGTAGAGGATAACCGGTTGTCCGTAACTCGGGGCCTCTGCCAGTTTCACGTTCTGTTGAATCAACGTGTCGAAAACCATCTCCTCGAAATGTTTCCGCACCTCGGCAACCACTTGGTTCGACAGACGGACACGCCCGTCATACATGGTTAACACGAATCCTTCAATTTCCAAAGCCGTGTTCAAACGTTTCTGGATAATCTTGATCGTATTTAATAACTTACCCAATCCCTCCAATGCAAAATACTGGCATTGCACGGGAATCATCACCGAATTGGCCGCAGCCAATGAATTCACGGTCAACAAACCCAGTGAAGGCGAACAATCGATTAATATATAATCGTAGTCATCTTTCACCTTTGCCAACACTTTTGCCATTACACTCTCTTTCTCCTCGAAATTCAACATCTCCAACTCGGCTCCCACCAAATCTATATTGGAAGGCAACAAAAATAAATTCTCAATATCCGTCTTCAGAATCGCCTCTTTCGGCTCCAGTCCGTCCACCAGACATTCGTAGATAGTCGCCTTCAATTCCTTTAAATCATATCCCACTCCCGTTGTCGCATTCCCTTGAGGATCAGCATCAACCAACAATACTTTCTGTTCCAGTACAGCCAAACTAGCCGCCAAATTTACAGACGTCGTTGTCTTTCCAACACCCCCCTTTTGGTTCGCGATAGCTATAATTTTTGACATAAATCCACGTTTTTCGATTATGTGGTAAAAATACAATTAAAAAGAATACGTCCCCCATTTTTATTCAATTTTTTAATAACAACGCCTACTTTTTTACTAACAATAATTACCTTTACACCGGGAACTAAAGAACTGAGGGAAAGATGAAAAATTCAACGAAAGAAATTATAAATGAAATAAATACATACCGGGACGAATCGAAAGCGGCTTTCCTACCCCGTTTCTTCAAAACGGGCAAAGGAGAGTACGGTGAAGGGGATCAATTTATCGGGGTAGTCGTTCCGAATTTGCGTATCGTGGCTAAAAAGCATTTTGATGCGGATTTCGACACACTCCGAGAACTACTCGCTTCCCCGTACCACGAGTATCGCCTGACGGCACTTCTAGCCTTGACTTATCGTTACGCCAAGCTCAAAGACCACACGTCCAGAGAGACTTGCGTGAATTTCTACGTGAGTCAGGTGGACGCCATCAACAACTGGGATCTCGTTGACCTTAGCTGTTACAAGATTTTGGGACACTGGCTTTTCGATAAGGACAAACAACTCCTTTATGATTGGGCAAAAGAAAATCACCTCTGGAAACAGCGTATCGCCATGATCTCCTGTATGCATTTCGTGAAACAAGGTGAATTCAAGGATGCTCTCGCTATTGCTGACCTTCTTCAGCACCACCCTCACGATCTGATCCACAAAGCCGTAGGCTGGATTCTCCGTGAAATAGGCAAAGAAGATGAACAACTTTTAGTCGATTATCTCACACCTCGCTACAAGGAAATGCCCCGTACCATGTTACGGTACGCCATCGAACGTTTCGAGGAAGAGAAACGGAAAGCGTTCCTGTATTCAAAAGTTTAATCAATTTACAATCTTATTAATTTTTGATTTATGATTTACGATTTATGATTCAAAAGCGATAGTTTCAAGCGGAAAAATCTAAAATCCAAAATCAAGAAATCCCAAATCAACAATATAGCATGATTAGTTTTTTACAAGTCGAAAATCTTAGTAAACGTTTCGGGGAACAACTCCTGTTTGAAAATATAACTTTTGGAATCGGCAAAAATCAAAAGGTAGCTCTAATTGCCAAGAACGGGATTGGAAAATCCACCCTGTTACGTATCATTGCGGGCAAAGACTCCGCGGACACGGGTTCCGTGATCTTCCGTAACGACATTTCAATCGGTATTCTGGACCAAGACCCGGAACTCAACCCGGAAAATTACGTGTTTGAAGAGGTATTCAACTCGGAGAACCCGACCTTGAAATTAATCAAAACATACGAGCAAGCCGTGAAGGACAACGACGCATCGGCTCTCGAAGAACTCATCCCGCAAATGGACGCTCTCGCCGCATGGGACTACGACACGCAAGTAAAACAAATCCTGTCGGAACTCAAGGTTGACAAGTATAGCCAGCGAATTAAGGAGCTATCCGGGGGACAGCGCAAGCGTGTCGGGCTGGCCAAAATATTGATCAGCAATCCCGATTTCCTGATCCTTGACGAGCCGACGAACCATTTGGATGTGGAGATGACCGAATGGCTGGAAGAGTACCTCGAAAAAACGAATGCCACTTTACTCATGGTGACTCACGACCGTTATTTTCTGGATCGGGTGTGCGACAAGATCATCGAAATCGACGATTTCGGATTATTCGCCTACGAAGGAAACTACTCCTATTATCTTGAAAAGAGAGACGAACGAATTGAGGCCCGCAACGCCTCGATCGACAAGGCCAAAAACCTGCTACGCACGGAACAAGAATGGATGCGCCGGATGCCGCAAGCCCGCGGACACAAGGCAAAATACAGGATCGATAATTTCTATAAAATAAAAGAAGTCGCCTCTCAAAACACGACAGAACAGCAACTGGAACTCGATATTAAAGGCCAGCGCCTCGGTAAGAAGATTCTGGAACTGGAACACGTAAACAAAAGCTATGGAGATTTTCGCGTGCTACGGGATTTCTCCTACAAATTCGTACGGGGAGAAAAGATCGGGATCATCGGGAAAAACGGGGTCGGAAAATCGACCTTTTTGAATATCATTACCCGCCAGATCGAACCGGACAACGGGACCATCGAAATTGGTGAAACCGTGGTTTACGGTTATTACAAACAAGATGGGATCAGTTTCAAGGAAGACGATCGCCCCATCGACATTGTGAAAAACATTTCCGAGAAAATCGACCTCGGTAACGGACGGGTGATGTCGGCATCGCAATTCCTTGAATATTTTCTTTTCCCGGACAAGCTACAATATTCTCTCGTGGCAAAACTTAGCGGGGGCGAACGCCGGAGACTTTACCTCCTGACCATCCTCATGAGCAACCCCAATTTCCTGATTCTTGACGAGCCGACAAACGATCTCGACATCATGACGCTGAACGTGCTGGAAGACTATCTGAAATCTTTCCAAGGTTGTCTG
>DYVS01000059.1:0-11777 GCA_020743075.1 Butyricimonas virosa
ATACGCGTAACCCCCGTTAAAATAAATGCTGTGAGAACGACTTTCATTTTCCGAGTAGGTAGGTTTACTTCCCTCTCTAAAGCCATTTGAGAAAGAAGGTTTCGTGAAACTTCCGTTCGGGAATCCTGAAACCGAATATCCTTCATTCGTGGAAGAACTGGAACGAAGATTTGTTCCGACCACCGCATTTACCTGATGAACTTCTTTCAATAAGGCTCCGTAAGTTAAAGTCAAATCGCCATCGTAATAAAATTCACTAACCGTTGTAGAAGTGTAACTACCCTTTTGATCCTGCACGTAATTGTCAAATCTCGAATGTTGCGGAGAGATAAATTGTTCCGTTTTCTTTACGCCCTTACCTATCCCTAAACGTCCTCTCAAATACAAGGACGGCATGATTCTCCATTCCAGATTCAAATTATTTCTAAAACTAAACTGATCTTCTTCATCCAGGTTGTTCAAACTGTAATTCCAAAGCGGATTACCCACGGAATAGGTCGTATTCGTACCCGGGATGTCAAAGTGATCAAGATAACGTTCGATCTTCCCATTCGCACCTGTTTTCCGGTAATAAGGATTGGCTCTCGAAAATTCGGAAAACGGTACAACCGGATTCTCCGCCTTGTTATAGTCTAACGAGAATTTATTGGCAAAAGAAATTTTCCCTTTCCGGTAACTCAAATCAAAGTTTCCGCCAATAATATTACGACTTGACATTTTCATCACACCGGAGATATTGTTATAGTTTATACCTAAACCATAGCGTACGGCCTCATCTCCCCCTTCCGCGTAGAGGTTATGTTTATGACTGAATCCCACTCTTAACGGTTCATGCAACCAATACGTATTTACCCCCCGAGCGACATCCGCACGACGACTATTATACAGGCTGTCTAATACCGATTGTGTCATTCTCGATCCGGAACTTCCCGAGGAAGCGTCGTAATACCCGGCCAATCTTTCAAATTCCAATTTTTCAGCTGCATTCATCAGATTATAATCGGAAAGATCGGGCATGGAAAGACTAAAATCACCGACATAAGAAATCTTAAACTTACCCTGTTCCGGTCTCTTGGTTTCAATTACGACCACTCCGTTAGCAGCCTTTGATCCATAAATAGCAGTAGAAGCTGCATCTTTCAAAATTGTAACAGACTCCACCCGCTCCATATTCAAGTCAGTTATGACTTGTAAGGTCGTCTCGAAACCATCCAAAATAAACAATGGCTGATTCGGATCGGTTCCAAATTGCTCTTTCAACCCAATCACACTCGTTTTACCACGAATTTCAATATCCGGCAACCTATTCGGGTCCGATCCGAATTGATTATTTTCCATGATAGAAAAAGAAGGATCCAACGTTTTCAAACTCTGAATCAAGTTCTGTGAACCAACCATTTTTAACTCTTCTTTCTTAAATGTTGTCGCAGAACCGGTAAAACTCTCTTTTTTTCTCTGGTAAATACCGGTGACTACAACCTCATCCATTTCTGTTACATCTTCTTTCAAGACGATCGCCAATGGTTTTGCATCCTCTCCGTTTACCTTTACTTCCTGTTGTTTATATCCAATAAACGAGAAAACAAGTACAAGATTATCCTGCTTTGGCAATTCAAAACTGAACTTACCATCAACATCAGTAACCGCACCAATCTGAGTGCCTTTCAGTAATATTGTTACACCCGGTAAGAATTCCCCTTTCTCATCTTTCACCGTCCCGGTTACCTTTATCTTCGTCACCTCCTTCTTTTCCGGCTCTTCCGGACGAACAATAATTAATGTCCCGTCAAACTCAAACATCATTCCTGTATTCATCAACACTTTACGCAAAACGTTCTCCACCGTCTCATCAACCGCCCGCACGGAAACCGATCCTAATTTTGCAGCCTGCTCCGTATTAAACACAAACGACAAATTCGTCTGCTTCTGAATTTCATCAAACAACACCTTAATCGAAACTTCCTTTAAATCAAGATTTACCCGTTCTTGTTGAGCTGACGTTGATGCTGATAATCCCAACGTAAAACACAACAACAATGAAATACATAACTTCATCATCAATAAAATTTTTCGTTTTCTATGTCCACCCAAAGACAGACATAACCGTTTTTTTTTCATATATTTGCAATATTAAGATTATTATTTGCGACAGTCGTTTTCCTAGGACTCCTGTCGCTTATCGCTAACAACGGGGGATGCGCTAACATCCGCCGTTTTTTTATTCTGTAATTACAATTGTTCTATCTTTTATCGTAAAATGTACACCAACCATCTTACTAATCGCATTTAAAATAATTTCTACATCTTCATATTTCTCCATATGTCCGGTAAAATGATATCCTTTCACTTTTTCACTTCCATAAAACACATCCACGTCATACCAACGAGCCAAACGATTCAAAATATCTTCCAATCCCTCATTCTCAAACACGAAAAAACCTTCTTTCCAAGCTGTATAAGTCCCTGCATTTACATTTCGGATTCCTTTAAATTCCCCATTCACATCAAACTCGGCCAATTGTGAAGGCTCCATCATATATTCACGTTCCGAACTCTTTCCCCGAATCCCCACTTTACCAGATACTAACGTGGTCTGCGTTCCACCAATACCATAAGTATTCACGTTAAATTCCGTCCCGTAAACTTTTACCCGGACAGCATCTGTCACCACGTAAAATGGTCTATTCGTATCTCTCGTCACCTCAAAATAAGCCTCCCCCGACAAATGCACTTGCCGCTTTTTGCTATCAAATTGTACCGGATATTTCAACTCTGAAGCAGCATTCAAATATACTTTCGTTCCATCTGATAACACTACCGTATACTCACCTCCTCGTGGAGTCTTCAAGGTGTTATATTGTAACGTAGAAACAGCCTTTTTCGAATCCTGGTAAACAATTCCAGCTTGTCCGTTTTTCACCACGAGATCCTCCTGTACACAAATATCTCTTTCCAGAGAAGGTAATAAAGCGATTCTCTGCCCTTGGGCTGTTATCAACATGGCTTTATGTTCTCCCGGCATAATTCCCGGATTACCGACAGCCATTTGAGACGGGATCTCATCTTTTTCCAGTTGTAACCAATAAATCACGGACAATAAAGGAATCATGACAATCGCTGCATATTTCACAAGTTGCCCGATAGAATATTTCCGATGCTTAGAGCGAATATATTTCATATAATTTCCCAACTCATACTCCACTCTTTCCTTGGCAGGAATCGGCCCACTTGTCAAATTCCAAGCTTTTTTCAATTGATTAAAATAAACTTCGTTCTCCGGACTTGCTTTAAGCCATTGAGCCAAAGTCTGAATTTCGTCTGGAGTTGCCACCCCATCCAAAACTCTTAAAATCAATTCGTCTATATTAAATGCATTTGTCATACTTTATCCGTTATGTTCTTATAACGATCGAAGACAAATTTACCCCTAGAGAAATTTCAGAAATTTTGAAAAAGAATTATACATAACAACCACCCCAGCTCTTTTCTTAGACGCACAAAAGCCGTAGTCATTTGAGCTTCAACAGTTTTTATAGATATATTTAACTGTTCTGAAATTTGTTTGTTCGAAAGTCCTTCCATTTTACTTAACACGAATATTTCCCGACATCGCTCTGGCAATTTATCGATCGCATCTTGGATTACCCCTCTCAAATCTTCCTCCAACAATGCTTGTTCCGCCTCCGGAGTCTCTATTACTTTCGAAAAGTAAAAATCTAACAATTCCTGATTGATATAATTATCCCTCACTTTTTGATGCTTAATCGCATCCATACAGCTATTATACACAGATTTATAAAGATAGGGACGCACCTCAAGTTCTTCTTTCAATTCCTTACGCCGCTCGTACAACTTGCAAAAACATTCCTGCACCACATCATTCGCTAATTCGGTATCCTTCAAGATTCGCCCGGCATAATTTAATAATGGACCGTAATACAACCGAAACACGTAAGCAAAAGCCTCTTCCTTACCTCTCCTAAGTCCCGCAATCAAGTGTTTCCCGTTATCATCCATAGTTATACATTCTTATCAGATATCTATCCAATTTCCATCTGCACAAATATACAACAATATCCGCAAAAAAAGAGCTCGCTGAAAATAGACATAATCTATTTTCAACGAGCCTTTTTCAATTTTACTTTTAATACATTTAGATTCCTTCCAACTCCCGCAATATTTTTAGTGTCTTCGGATCAGACGGACGTGACATATTAGCATCTATGAAATTCCCTTCCCGGTCTATTAACAAAAAACGAGGAATCCCGTTGTTCCCAAGTTCCTCCATATATTTGTTATTCCCCCGCATGTGTAATTGAATTCCTCCCATTTGCCTTTCCCTCACAAATTTCTCCCACTCATCCTGACTTTTATCACAAGATATACTCACAAAATATATGTTTCGTCCTTGAAATTCTTCCTCTAATTTTTTTAATGACGGAATTTCCGCATTACACGGTCCACACCAAGTTGCCCACAAATCAACATACACGTATTTTCCTTTAAAATCCGACAAACTTACCTCTTTTCCATTGATATCCGGAAATGTAAACGAAACAGCAGGTTGCCCTTTTTCCAATTTTCTATTGGCACGACACAAATTGTCGTAAGCCTCCACCAAAATCGGTTGATGTACCCATTTCCTAAAAATCGAATCCATCTCACCTGTAGTACCTACACTCAAAGCTTTCATGTAAGCTATCACATTTTTATTCACAATATATTCTATCAACCGTTCATCTTTAAACGTTGATATCGTCCCATGCAACACCTCCAGTGATATATCATAAAATGAACCTTCCAACTTTTTCATTTTGGCTAACGCAAGCATCACACGATCCATAGACTCCCGATATTCCGGTATCTTCCATGAGGCAGAATCTTCAATTACGGCTTTTTGTAATTCAGCATAAGTATCCTCCGACAAATCTAATTTTCCATCTTTCACTTCTCCATAAACAACCGCCGAAGCTAAATGATTATTTTTAACATAACGCAACCGCTTTCTCTCCTGCTCTACAAATCTAGAATTCAAGACGTCTTTCCGTAAAGCCTCTTCCCGTTTACCCATCACTCGATCTAATTTTTCCCGAAATTCCCGATTCGTTATTCGATAATAATCTATGAAATAAATTCGCTCAACGTACCGTTTATTTAAATAATTATTCACATCTGCTCCTTTCCCCGCAAAATACCATTGATTTCCCTCGAACCTGGCAATCCAAGGTTTCCCCGCTTCCAACCAAATAACATATGGCATATCGCCGACCCACAAACGGGCATACTGTTCCCCTGACACAGGAATTGTAATTACACTTTTCCGTAAAGAATCCCCCAAGACAAACTCTAAAGTTGCCCGCTCATTTCTAAATTCCAAATCAACATTCCTTGTCTCTTCGACAGGAAACAATACCTCAAAAGTAGTCTTCTCATTGAGATCGCAAGCCGCTAGCATCAAGAAACACACAAATATTACCAACATATTTTTAACAATAGCCATACATCAAATTTTACACGAACAAACTCTTTCATAAACTATTTCCCTTTCAATACATTTTCTCATAAAATCAGAATAACACCAAAATTCTCCCGTACCACAATAAAAACCTTTCTTCCCATAAGCAAGGGAAGAAAGGCATCAAACACGCACCAACTTCTATTTTGCTCCTAAATGAGGTATCCCTGTATCGGCAAAATTTTTTAAAGAATGCTTCAATTGTGACATCTCAACTTGATCAATTAATTGCTTTGTCAAAGCAACTAATTCCTTTTTCTGTTTGTTATTCCACTTGTACTGTAACATCGTAAGTGGACTAAAGTATAAATAAGCTATTTTTTGATCTGACAACTTAGGAAATATCCCTTTACATAACCTAAGCGTCTCGTCTGTATTTTCTGTTTTCACCGCTTTAATTAAAGCTATATACTCATATAAATAATCTTGCCCTATTAACTTATAGGAATCCAACATTTTCTCGGCAGCTTCCACATCAGCTAACGTTGCAATTTTATTCCGGCCACGCAAGATGTCTTCTAATTGGACGGCAAACAAATCTGCAACAACGGAATCAACCTCTTTTCTCCCAACACCTTTTCGAAACTGCTCCATGTGCTTTAACAAATATACCATATTACCTGACCCGACAGGTGATAAATCTCGATTCGCATAAATAAACCAATAGGGTTCAGAACATTTTTCCACATCGTCCAAGGCAACCACTACATCTTGAGCTATCTTTTGAGCTTTCTCTAAATCACAAGATTTTACAAGAGCCTTTATATATTTCAGTAAAAAGTCCATATTCCTATTTCCCCGATCGTATTCCGCTGCCAACTTTCCAGCTGAATTGTCATCAAATACGATTTTTACCTTTTCTAAAAATTCTTCTCCAGTAGCCGTACCTCCAACTACCGTATGTAATAAACTCCCGTCTGTATCTAAAATTAAAAAAGTTGGATAAGCTGATACTCTATATTTTTGCTGGATCGCCCGTCCTTCCCCTTTCTCCATATCGAACTTTACACAAACAAATTTCCCATTCATGTATTCTCCAACTTCTTTCAATGGTAAAATTTTCTCTGCCATCATCTTACACGGCCCACACCAAGAAGTATAACAATCTATAAACACATACTTATTTTCCACTTTGGCCTGCTCTAATGCTTTTTCAAGCGTAAGCCCTTGAAAACTTGTCTGCGCAGACATGGATGTCATCACAAATATGCAACTTAACAATAATATTATTTTCTTCATCGCATTTCTTATTAACCTTTTAATAATTAGAATATGAATAACGTCCTTTTCTCAAAGTCAACTCTCCTAATTCAAAATCATCAGTTGGTACTAATTGAAAATTCAACGCAACACTTCCTTTAGTTTCCGCATCATACAGAATCACCACAGGTATATTCATATAAACAGAATCCGCAGGAATAATCATATGTCTTTGAATTTCCGGATCATCAAAAGCGACATAATTCACCCCTGGAACTGCAGTAATATAATTGCTATCCGCCTTATTAATGTATGGTTCAAAACGTACTAACCGATCTTTTTGGGCCGGTCTCCCAACCGCTTGTAATCTAAACCAAGCCGTATCCCGCAAGCGATTTGAATTCACATAAGGATAATTCAACGGAGCAGTTTTTCGATCGATAGTATCTTTATTTATCAAATTACTATAATAAAATTGGATATAATCACCTTCCTCATAAAACTCCGGTTTCTCATAATGACAAGAAGCTACTCCTAAACAAAATAGGAATACAATAATAAATAACCTTTTCATAACTTCTAATTTTTTATTCACCTAAATATTCTTTTTCTGGAATAGGCAATATATATTGCTCCTCGCTACACTCACTTATTCCAAAAATCATATTTCTTACATTTAACCGTTTATATGTAAAGAAATTCTGACCCTCTCCTATTAACTCTCGAATCCATTCTTTACACACTCGTTCCTGACGATCTGTTTCCGTTAAAGGCACATATTCAAGACCACGAGCTGTACAAAATTCTTTATAAACTTCATTCGCTTCCGTCAAAGGAGCTTTTTCCATAATCATCAAATACATTTCAGACAAACGAATAATTGGAAAATTTTGCGCTGCTTTCGTCCCAGTATAAAAACATCTGTATTTTCTTAAAACATATCCATAAATCATTAATCCAGTTCTTTCATAAGTCCACAACTTTTTATAACGGAAATCAGACGTATTTCCATCAAATAAAGTCTGTACAAAAGTCGGATTAACATTTACAATCATCGCCCGTCCTGATTGCCAACCACCTTTACCATAATCATAAGTATCACATTTGGTGCCACAAATATGTTCACTATAACAAGTTCCATCCACCCACGAATTATCCGGAAAATCATCAACCTCATTTGTTAAACGAAACTTTTTAGAACCATCCGAGTTTGTCGCATCTTTCACGAGTCGAGCATATCTCAACGCTTCTTCAATATTCCCGTACCACAAATGAACCCTTGCCAGTAATCCTAACACGCCATAATAATTCATCCGGCTTTTCCGATAAGGCCACACACTACTGGTCGTTTCTGTATCTTCAAAAGACATTTTCAACACCACATCCGACTTTTCTAATAATTCCTCAGCCCGTTTCAAATCCTCGAATAATAATGTCATATATTTTTCATATGTAACATACTCATACCTATTAGCAGAATTTACGGTGACATAAGGCAAATAAGTTCTGTTAACATCAACCTTTGAAGGAACGGGTCCCCACAAACGAATCAAATCAAAATGAGCCAATGCACGGAGAGCATGAGCTTCTCCCACCCCAATATTATAAACGTCATCTGAAATTTTTCCCTTATTCAATTCTACCCCCTGAATCAAATCATTCATGGTAACTATTATCTTATAGAATCCTTGGAAAGAACTATTTAAAGAACTTTCCACCAAATCAGAATCGTAATCATGATTACTTAAATCATACTCCCGATTACCTTCACTTACAGTCCATGAACATGCTAACGATTCAGCCATGCCTCCTCCTCCCATATAACCGGCCGGATTATATAATACTCCCCGCATATTTAGATATGTCCCATTTAGCGCTTGCTTTATCCCGTCATTTGTTGAATACAAGTCTTCTGCCAATATTGACGTCGCCGGTTGTACCGTCAACCAATCATTACAAGCACTACATCCTAACAATAATGCTATACTCAAACTATATATTTTTTTTCTCATCTCTTTAATTTTATGCATTAGAATGAACAAGAAATTGAAAAATTCGGGTTAATTGAAAATGGGTAATCTGTTCCCCTCTCCCGTTTGATTGTCGATAAATAAAATATATCACTTAAATAGGCACTCACCGACAAGGATTCCATTCCCAACTTTTGACACCATTTCCGAGGTATCAGATAAGAAACATTTATATTTGTACAACTAAATACGTTATCCTTATGTACGAACATACTATTGGGATACGTATATTGTCTCGCAGCATCTGATGTAACTTGATAAAGTTTATATCGTGACATATCCCCTGGTTTTTCCCAACCTTGAGACAATGCACGCTTATCCACATTATACAACAAACTCAAGTTTTCACCCTTAGTCAGTTCCGTAAAATTAACCTGATATCCTCCCCACTTCACACCAAACCCAACATTAAGCGAGAGTCCTTTATAAGAAAATGAAGTACTGATATTCCCATTAAGTTTAGGTTGACGGTCTCCCAACCAAACAAGATCCTCTGAACTTTGCCTGAAAGTTATATTATTATTTTTATCCAAAAACATTCGATAACCTGTTGACGGATCGACTCCAATGGAGCGTAACCCGTAAATGGCATCCATAGAATGTCCTTCAATATAACGATAATACTCACTTCCTCCACTCATGGTTTTTGAACTATATTTGACCTTCTCTTTAAAACCTTCTGATAATTGAACGATCGTGTTTACCTGGCGATTAAATCGCCCCGTAATACTCCAATTTATATTTTTCACGGTATTACGAATAGGATAAAGCGTAACATTAAACTCGTATCCTTCATTCCGTATCTTCCCGATATTCCCTTTAAAATTCTCAAATCCATGAGAAATCGGTAAGAATATATCTTGCACAGCGTTATCCGTCAACTTATTATAATAATTAAACTGGAATGCAATGCGATTACTAAAGAAACCCATATCAAAACCGACATTGTGCTGATACGTATTCTGCCATTGTAAATATGGGTTAGCAAACCGTTCCATCTCAACCCCTACACCGGATAAATAAGTTTCGTTCACATTTTGCCTGTATACAGTCATAGCATCTGCCGGACTAAATCCCATATTTCCAGACACGCCATAAGAGTAACGTACTCTCAAGTCACTAATCCACCCCACGTTTTCCTTGATAAAACGCTCATTATATATATTCCATCCTCCCACGAATGACCAAAAAGATCCCCAACGACTTTCCGACCCAAAAGATGAAGAGCCATCCGTACTATACGAAATATCTAAAAAATAACGCATATCATAATAATAATTCACGGAACCTCGTAAAGATATTCTACGCGTGGTAGTCTCTTCACCACTTGTACCCCAAGCATCCGGATACCCTAAAGACATTCCGATATTATCTATTTTATCCGTAAGAAATCCCGTGGCAGCCCATCTTACTTCATCCTCTAAATCCTCCTGCATCTCTCCATTCAGGTTTACGGTCAACATATGTTTTTCGCTGAAGGTGTTTGTATAATTCACGGTCAAAGCTGTTTGCCAAACATCCGCAGTCTTATCTGTTCGATCGTAACGCCCTTTCTGTTTCAATTCTTTATCTGCATACCATTTATGCGAAGGAGGTATAAAACTATCTTTACGAGAAATTTTTCTACTTAATCCCACAGAACCGACCACCTGAAAACCCGGCCAAATCGTGTAGCGAATCGAAGTATTACTTCGTAAAGAAGTATATTTAGAATCATTCCAACACCCAACCCTCCAATCATACAAGGGGTTATCTATAGGATTTTGATTTAACGGATGATAATAATAAGTTACAGGGTCACCATTTTCATCGTAAGGATTCCAATACCGATTCATTTGTACGTAATCTGAAAAACTACCATAAACACTATTTTTAGATGTATTCACTCCAAGAGAAAACGATTGCATCACCATCCATTTTTCCGTCATATAGTCCACCTCCAATGTTCCATTGACATTATTACGGTCAGATCCTTTCATAACTCCCACGGTTGAATCGTATGACAAATCAAAACGAAAACGCCAATCATCCGAACCACCCATAAAATTCAAACGATGTGTTTGCCCTATTCCCGTACGAACTGGTACCGACATCCAATCATAATTTTCCCCCCTGTCAACAGCATTTTTTAATTCTTGATAGGTATCTTCATACAAATCCCATACCCCATTCTTATGCTCAAATTCCAGTTTTTCTGCAGCTGTCGCTAAATTATAAGAACTCAAATCCGGACTCTCTATTTTTACTTGCCCATTATAAGAAATTCGCAATTTACCAGCTGCTGGACGAGTTGTCGTAATCACCACCACACCATTAGCACCCCTAGACCCATATAAAGATGTTGCACTTGCATCCTTCAAAATCGTGATATTTTCTACTTCATTCTCGTTCAAGTCCATCACGCGTTCTAAATCGACCTCAAAACCATCCATTATAAACAACGGGTAATTCAATGTAGCCCGATTAGCATTCTGCAAATCTTCCACACTTGATAAGGTTGAAGCCCCACGCAACTGAATTTCAGGCAAATGATTCGGATCAGAGCCAGCATCATTATTTTGAATAATTCGAAAACTAGGATCAATGTTTGACAATGTCTGCAATAGATTACGAGAATATTTTGCTTTTATTTCTTCTTTTGAAACAGCAGTTACCGCTCCCGTGAAACTCTCTTTCGGTTTATTAAAAATACCTGTCACCACCACTTCGTCTACCGTCTGTAAGTCTTCCTCCAACACGATCGCAAGAGACTTGTTATCATTTTTCACCGGAACCTCTTGCCGTTTATACCCTACGAAAGAAAAAATCAACATCAAATTATCCCGTTTAGGCAAATCAATATCAAATTCCCCTTTTACATTAGTTACAAATCCTAAAGTTGTTCCTTTTACCCGAATAGTCACCCCAGGAAGTAATTCTCCCTTCTTATCCTTCACAATTCCTTTCACCGTAAATTTAGAAAGCGTATCTACACTCGCTACCACAACATGCTGAATAACAATTGTATTATCAACTAATCTATAAGTGAGCCT
>DYVS01000060.1:0-16441 GCA_020743075.1 Butyricimonas virosa
TTTTAAAATCAAAATCATGAAACCAATCAAAAAATTTATGCTCACCGAACAAGAAATGCCAACCCAATGGTATAATATTGTGGCAGACATGCCCAACAAACCTCTTCCTCCTCTCCATCCGGGAACAAAGCAACCGTTAAAACCGGAAGACCTTTACCAGCTATTTGCCCAAGAATTAGCAAAACAGGAGTTCGCCACAGAACGCTACATCGAGATCCCCGATGAAGTACAGGACTTGTATAAAATATGGAGATCGACCCCTCTCGTGCGAGCCTACGCTTTAGAAAAAGCCTTGGATACTCCCGCAAAAATATACTTTAAAAATGAAGGTACAAGTCCCGCCGGCTCCCACAAACCGAACACGGCCATTGCACAAGCTTACTACAACTACAAGCAAGGGATTAAACGCATCACCACAGAAACCGGTGGGGGACAATGGGGTACGGCATTAAGCTTTGCCTGCCAACATTTCGGCCTGGACCTGAAAGTGTTCATGGTAAAAGTAAGCTACAACCAAAAACCCTATCGTAAATTGATGATGAACACGTGGGGATCAGACGTAATCCCGTCACCAAGCAACCTGACAGAGGCCGGAAGAAAAATCCTACGGGAATATCCGGATTCGGCCGGTAGCCTGGGGATTGCCATCTCCGAAGCTGTCGAACTGGCCGCACAGGATCCCCTAACCAATTATTCCCTAGGGAGCGTGCTGAATCACGTGCTATTACACCAAACCATCATTGGAGAGGAAGCACTTCTCCAGATGGAAAAAGCCGGGGATGAACCGGACATCGTGATCGGGTGTTTCGGGGGAGGTTCAAACTTCGCCGGAATCAGTTTTCCATTCATCCGCAGAAACTTGAAAGAAGGAAAACACACCCGGGTCATTGCCGTGGAACCACAATCCTGCCCGAAGTTAACCCGTGGTCAGTTCCAATACGATTTCGGTGATACCGTCGGGTTGACCCCCTTACTTCCCATGTACACGCTGGGACATGATTTCCAACCTGCAAGCATTCATGCCGGAGGCTTACGCTATCATGGGGCTGGGGTCATCGTCAGCCAACTACTCAAGGACAAACTGATGGAGGCCGTTGCTATCCCGCAACTGGAAACCTTCGAGGCCGGGATTCTATTTGCCAAAACCGAAGGAATAATTCCCGCACCGGAATCCACCCACGCTATAGCACAAGCAATTCGGGAAGCGAAAATCGCCAAAGTCGAAGGGAAAGCCAAAACGATCCTGTTCAACCTATCCGGACACGGCATGATCGATCTCTACGCTTACGAACAGTACCTTGGGGGAAACCTCCAAAATTTCGAACTTTCTGATCAAGAAATAGCTCAATCTCTCGATAAGCTAGAGAAAATCATGTGAAGAGCATAGCTATCTGATTTTTTGCTACATTTGCAAAAAAATCAGATAGCATGTTTTATACAGAACTCACTTTTCATATCTCCCCTTACGTGGAGGACATTGCAGATGCGATTATTGCCGAACTCGGCGACCTCGAATACGACAGTTTTTCATACTCCGACGATGGCTTCAAAGCTTACATACCAAGCAAAAACTTTGATGAAGAACAGGTAAAATCCTTAGAGATCCTTTCATTCTTCCAGTCACTATACACGATCACCTGGGAAAAAGCAGAAATCGAGAACCAAGATTGGAATAAAATCTGGGAGGAAAACTTCACGCCTATTCTCGTGCAAGACCGGATTCTAGTGAGAGCCGGATTCCATCCCACGATTGAAAACATCGAGCACGAAATCATCATTGACCCAAAAATGAGTTTTGGTACGGGCCATCATGCCACGACAGCACTCATGCTGGAAACAATCTTAGACATGAAACCTAATTTCTCCGGTAAGAAAGTCCTTGACATGGGATGTGGCACTGGTATTCTATCTATCATGGCCGCACAAGCCGGGGCCCAATCGGTTACCAGCATCGACATTGACGAATGGGCCTACAACAACACCATGGAAAACATTGCCACCAACAACATAAACAATATACGCGTTCTTATCGGGGATGCAACTTTACTAGACAGACAAGAACATTACGACATCATTCTTGCCAATATCAACCGGAATATATTGCTGAATGACATGCCCGCATACGTGAACGTGCTGAATGACAAGGGCTACATCATCATGAGCGGATTTTACACCGAAGATATTCCCATTATCCGCGAGAAAGCCGAACTATTACAACTAACCTATCAATTTAACAAAGTAAAAGAAAACTGGACTGCCGTCATTTTCCACAAAAGATAACTTTTGCGGAAAGTTACAGGTTAGCGCAGGTTGTTAAAAAAGAACTTGAAACTTGCCATCCTGTAACTTGTAACGTGGCGTAGCCACATATCTGTTAATATTTTAACAAAGGCTTGCTTTTTCTATTTCAATATGCAATATTTGCATCGTGAAAAATACAAAAAAAGAATGAGAACAAGATATACTAATAACTATAAACAGATGATGTGCATGCAAAGGCTTTTTGCAGGCTAACGCACTGTTGTCAAAAAACTGTCGAAAAAAGCCTGTGTGAATACACGGGCTTTTTTCATGTAAAGAATAAATGATTTAAAAACAATAAATTTATGAACGTATTAAAATTTGGAGGAACCTCGGTTGGCTCCGCACAACGAATTCAAGAAGTGGCAAAATTAATCTCGGATGACCAACCCAAAATTGTCGTTCTTTCGGCCATGTCCGGAACGACCAACACGTTAGTAGACATAACTAACTACCTGTACTGCAATAATAGGCAGGAAGCCTTGACGACAATCCAAAATCTCGAACTAGATTACCTGATGACTATTAGCGACCTTTACAGTACCGAAGAATTCAAGCACCGGGGACAAGAATTTGTACAAACCATTTTCACCTATCTCCGTTCATTTATCAACAAGGACTTTTACCCGTTACAAGAAAAAGCTGTTGTCGCCCAAGGAGAGATCATTTCCACCACGCTAATGCATTATTATTTACAAGAACAAGACATTCCTTCCACGCTCCTGTCTGCCTTGGATTTCATGCGTATCGACAAAGACTGCGAACCGGATTATTTCTACATCGAACAAAATCTGAAACGATTATTATCCAACCCGGCCACAGAGCGTGTTATCATTACCCAAGGATTTATTTGCCGAAACGCTTACGGAGAAATTGACAACTTGAAGAGAGGAGGCAGCGATTACTCGGCCGCATTAATCGGGGCCGCACTCCATGTGGATGAAATTCAGATATGGACAGACATTGACGGCGTACATAACAGCGACCCGCGGTACGTGAAAAACACAAAAGCCATTCGCTCCCTATCTTTTGATGAAGCTGCCGAACTTGCCTATTTCGGAGCAAAGATTCTCCACCCGTCAAGTATTCAGCCTGCTAAAAAAGCAAACATTCCCGTTCGCATGAAAAACACGATGAACCCAAGCGACGAAGGAACTTTGATCACGAAAGAAAGCCCCATCCAAGACTTCAAGGCGGTAGCGGCAAAAGACGGGATCACGGCCATAAAAGTCAAATCCAGCAATATGCTGCTTGCTTACGGTTTTGTCCGAAAAGTATTCGAAATATTCGAATCCTGGAAAACCCCGATTGACATGATTGCCACGTCGGAAGTCGCCATATCTCTCACGATTGACAGCACATGCCACCTGGAAGACATCCAAAAAGACCTCGCGAAATACGGTACTATCGAGGTGGAAGAATCGCTTTCCATCATCTGCATCGTCGGGGATTGTTCGACCAACAATAGCGGACTCGCTGCCCGGGCACTCACCGCCCTGGAAAATATTCCCCTGCACATGATCTCTTACGGGGCTAGCGAACACAGCATTTCCCTGCTCGTGAAACAAACAGACAAACAAAAAGCACTTGAAGCACTTAGTGAAAGATTATTAAACCAGTGTTCATAAACCTTACAAACCCAACCTACATGAATATAGAAACCATTAAAACATTTCAAACCTTGAAGACCCCGTTTTATTACTACGACACGACTCTTCTACAGGCCACTCTTCAAGCAGCCTCCCAAGCGGCTAAAAAACATGGATTCCATTTGCATTACGCGATAAAAGCGAATGCCAACCCGCATATTCTCGACATCATTCAACGCCACGGGATAGGTGCGGACTGCGTGAGTGGTAATGAGGTTACTCAAGCCGTAGCAAGAGGTTTTTCCCCGGAACAGATCGTGTATGCCGGAGTCGGGAAAAGCGACGAGGAAATCCGGCTAGCTCTTGAAAAAGAGATATTTTGTTTCAACTGCGAATCTTTACCCGAAATAGAGGTGATCAACATGCTGGCCGGAGGGATCGGGAAAAAAGCCTCCGTCGCTCTTCGGATAAACCCCAACGTGGATGCCCACACACATCACTACATCACCACGGGAATTGAAGAAAACAAATTCGGGTTCTATCTTTACGACCTCGACCACGCCATCAAGGCCTGCCGGGAAATGGAACATATCAAGCTTATCGGACTACATTTTCACATCGGTTCCCAGATCACCGACTTCACCGTATTCCGGGGACTTTGCCTGAGAGTGAACGAGATACAATCCCGCCTAAAAGAACAAGGAATCATTCTCCCTCACGTGAACTTCGGCGGTGGATTGGGCATCAATTACGATTGCCCCACGTGTGGTCTGATTCCCGACTTTGCCTCTTATTTTCAAATTTTTGCTGATTTTTTCGAGGCCCAGCCGGGTCAGCAACTTCATTTCGAACTAGGCCGATCCCTTGTTGGACAATGCGGCTCCCTTATCTCTCGTGTCCTGTACGTGAAGGAAGGGAAACATAAAAAGTTCATCATCTTGGATGCGGGAATGAACGACCTTTTACGTCCGGCACTCTACCAAGCTTTCCACCGAATAGAAAACTTAACCTCCGTGGGAGAACATGAAAAATACGACGTGGTTGGCCCTATCTGTGAATCATCTGATTGTTTCGGCAAAGACCGAGAACTCCCCCTCACCAACCGGGGAGACTTGATCGCCATTCGTTCCTGTGGTGCATACGGGGAGGTCATGGCCTCACGATACAATCTCAGAGAATTACCGGGAAGTTACTTTTCCCAATAACCCCATGACATTTCTTTCAACAGATAACAAACATAAAACAGACCCAAGGTTTTCTCGGGTCTGTTTTATGTTTTCAACCAACCATTCACTATTTTTGGTTATTTTTCTTATCATTCGGCTTGGCAATGGATTCTCTCATTTGCGTATCCGCCTCGATATTCTTCATTTTGTAGTAATCCATGATACCCAAATTACCGCTACGGAAGGCCTCTGCCATGGCACGAGGAACTTCTGCCTCAGCCTCGATCACTCTCGCCCGCATTTCCTGTGCAAGCGCCTTCATTTCATGCTCGGTAGCAACAGCCATGGCACGGCGTTCCTCCGCTTTCGCCTGAGCGATCTTTAGATCGGCTTCAGCCTGATCGGTCTGTAATTCAGCCCCAATATTCTTACCTATATCAATATCTGCAATATCAATAGACAAAATTTCAAAAGCGGTACCGGAGTCTAATCCCTTGTTCAACACCACCTTCGAAATAGAATCCGGATTCTCCAAAACCTCCTTGTGCGAAGCAGCGGAACCGATAGAAGATACAATACCTTCCCCGACACGAGCCAGGATGGTTTCCTCCCCGGCACCCCCGACTAACTGACGAATATTAGCCCGCACCGTAACCCGAGCTTTGGCTATCAACTGGATACCATCTTTAGCCACGGCAGCCACTGGCGGGGTATTAATCACTTTCGGGTTCACGCTCATCTGTACGGCCTCGAACACGTCGCGACCGGCCAAATCCACGGCTGTTGCAATTTGAAATGTCAAGTCAATATTCGCTTTCGATGCGGACACCAAGGCATGTACCACTTGAGCCACGTGTCCCCCTGCCAAATAATGAGCCTCCAGCAAGTCTCGATAAAGCTCCAAGCCTGCCTTTTTCCCCTCGATCATGGCACGAACGATAACCGTGGGAGGCACTTTCCGCCAACGCATCAAAACCAATTGCAACAAAGATATTTTCACATCAGACACTAACGCTTGAAACCACAAGCCAATCGGAATAAAGTAGAGGATCATCCAAAGTAAAAAAAGACCTCCGGCGATAACCGCTACCAGAAAAAACAAACTACTCTCCATCTTCTATTCAGTTTTTAATTTAACTACAATCTTATTTTTATACACTTTCAACACGGTCACTTCCCGGTTTTCCTCAATATACCCGGAACGGGATTCCGCCTCAACGACACAGTCCCCCACCCGCACTTTTCCCATCGGGGCCAAGCGTCCCTGTGTCGTCCCTGTGTCGCCTTCCCGGATGGATTCATCCACTCCTTCCACTGTGCTATCAATTTGCGTGTGCAACTGCATACGTTGCCACGTCTTCGATCGCAAGACGTAATAAGTCACCCCGAAACCACAAAGAGCCGTCCCCAACAAAGTGAAATGCCCGACCGTCGTTCCCATCGTAGAATAAGCGATATAAATAGCGATTCCCACGCAAGCGAAACCTAAAATCCCAGCCACGTTCACTCCCGGGAAAACAAGAAACTCGAGTATTAACAGGACAAAGCCTATCAAGATCAGCATGAATAAAACAAGCCACTCCATATACAACATTTTTCGTTTGATAAAGATACATTTTTTTATTCAATGTCGTATCACTATACTAAAATATTTTCCACGCACCTCCCACCTGCTCCCCGATAGATCGAGCCGTGACAACCGCACGTAATAGGGAGGCAACACCCTAAAAAACGGTTTACCTACCAATATAATGAGCAGGAGAAAGTTCACTTGAAGCAAATCGACCACGCACGATAGGAACAAAGACGATCCAGCTCATTTTTATCTCGACTTTGTCTCGTCATTATCTCGGCTGTAAGCAATGAAACGGGTACTATCACGGTTCATCCGAGACGGAAATAATACAAGAAAATCACATGGTGTAAAAGCACGAACAAAAGACAGAGAGAAAATCAGATTTCAATAGCCCCGAAATTATTTCCCCGCCCTTTGACACAGGTTGCCGTGCTAGCGGGTTTGAACCTACACATTTTCAACATACGATTTTCAATTCTCAATTATTATCTTTTACTTTGTAGCCAATTTTTCATTACCCATGTAGGCAATGAGTCAAGTACATAAAAGAGAGGACGAATGAAATACACTGAATTGGATGACAATGAAGAATTCTACCGCAAAGTAGAATATTACAACAAGGCAAGAACCGAAAAATTAAGCTATCATTATAAAGAGATTCTCAAACTACTAGGAGAAGATCCCGAAAGAGAAGGATTAGTGAAAACCCCGTACCGTGTTGCCAAAGCCATGCAATTTATGACAAGAGGTTACACGGAGAACCCGGAAGAAATACTTCGCTCCGCCCTGTTCAAAGAAGATTATCGCCAGATGGTAATCGTCAAAGATATTGAAATCTATTCTCTATGTGAACACCATATGCTCCCGTTCATCGGACACGCCCATGTGGCCTATATCCCGAACGGATACATCACTGGGTTGAGTAAAATCGCCCGGGTGGTTGAAGCCTTTTCCAGAAGGCTCCAAGTACAGGAGAGATTGACGAATGACATAAAAAATTGTATACAGAATACACTCAATCCCCTCGGCGTTGCCGTGGTCATTGAGGCCCAACACATGTGCATGATGATGCGGGGTGTGCAAAAACAAAATTCGGTAACGACCACTTCCGATTTCAGCGGGGCATTCGAAAAACTTGCCACGCGGGAAGAGTTCATCCGATTAATTAGTAACAAATTTCATTAAGAAATAAACATGACGAGTATGAAAAAAGCATTTGTTTTCCCGGGCCAAGGAGCCCAATTCGTAGGTATGGGTAAGGACTTGTACGAGAACTCTCCCGAAGCAAAAGAGTTATTTGAAAAGGCAAATGAAATTCTGGGATTCCGCATCACAGACCTGATGTTCGAGGGAACCGATGAAGATTTAAAGCAGACCAAAGTAACTCAACCGGCGATATTCCTTCACTCGGTGATTCTTGCAAAATCGTTGAACGAGAAACCGGACATGGTAGCGGGTCACTCGCTGGGAGAATTCTCCGCACTTGTTGCCAACGGCACTCTTTCTTTCGAAGATGGTTTGCGCCTCGTTCACGCCAGAGCGCTTGCCATGCAAAAAGCATGTGAGGCTAATCCATCCACAATGGCAGCCATCCTCGGACTACCGGATGAAACTGTTGAAAACATTTTAGCTGAAATAGATGATGTAGTTGTTCCTGCCAATTACAACTGTCCGGGACAAATCGTTATTTCTGGAACGACACAAGGAATCGCCACCGCTTGCGAAAAGTTAAAAGCAGCCGGAGCCAAACGGGCTCTTCCGTTAAAAGTCGGGGGGGCTTTCCACTCTCCGCTGATGGAGCCTGCCCGGAAAGAACTGGCAGATGCCATCATGAACACCCATTTCTCACAACCTTCATGCCCAGTTTACCAGAACGTGAACGCACAACCCGTGTCTGACCCAGAGGAGATCAAAAAGAACTTGATTGCCCAGTTAACAGCATCCGTACGTTGGACTCAAACCGTACAAAATATGCTGGCAGACGGAGCATCATCTTTCTTAGAAATCGGTCCTGGAAACGTACTTCAAGGATTGATCAAAAAAGTAAGTACCGAAGTTGAAACAGCAGGAATGCAATAGATTTTGTTTAAAACAAAATCTATTGGTTACAAGTTATTGAATTTCAAATTGAAACATTCGGAAACGCACTAATCCAGTATGGGTGGAATCTAAAATCTAAAATCATTAAATCTAAAATTGATTCCACCTGCAGAGCCGAAGGCTCAACTTGAAACTTGCAACAATTTTAAAGCCTCCCATTGGAGGCTTTAAAATTTTATTTATATCTTTGAACAAAGATAATTCAAGATAAAACCGGGATATGCCAAACAATAAAACTAAAAAACACCGTACAATTCAATACGTGTTTAAAATCAGTACGATCATCATTATCTGTGGTCTCATAGTCTTATTACTTCCTAAAATAGAGGGTTTTAAATATTCTTACCAAAAAGGGATGCCTTGGAAATACGAGACATTGATCGCACCCTTAGATTTTCCTCTGCATAAAAGTGCCGAAGAACTTGCCGCTGACATTGAAAAAATCAAAGAAGAGCAAGCCCCCATTTTTAACTTCAAAGAAACAAATATTGAAGCCCAGATCAACAAACTTTCAGAAAAAATAAATACATATCGAACCGCAAACAACGGAAAAGATATGGATAAAATCATTCAAAAACTACGGGAAATTTATTCCAAAGGCATCCTGCTGATGCCGGAAAAAATGGATCCGACTAAAATAAAAAGTATTCTTATCGTCAAGAATAACATCGCCTTTGAGGTAAATTTTTCTAACGTGTACACGCTAAAGCAAGCCTACGAAACATTGGTTAAATACATCGAGAGCCTACACCTGGCTAAATCCACCGAGGAAGGAATACTTAGTTTAGGCCTGAACAACTACATCAACCCGAACCTGGAATACGATGCCGGAAAAACGGGACTTGCCATCGAAACCAGCGTGAAAAGTATCACTCCCACCCAAGGGATGGTCAACCGGGGAGATATTATCATATCCAAAAACGACTTGGTAACACCTGAAAAATATAAAGTTTTGGAATCTTTCCGGATAGAACACGAGCAAAATTTGGGCTCAACCATTGACCGAATCCGGATCTCGGTAGCCCAAACCGTGTTGACCCTGATCGCTATCATGAGCTTCTCCATCTTCCTTTATGTCTCCCGGAAACGGCTATTTTACAACAACAGGGATTTCTTTTTCCTGTATAGCATGTTCTTGTTAACCATTGCCCTAGGAAGCATCAGTTACTTCCAACACATCAATATCCTCACGATCCCCGTTTTATTTTTCCCGATCATTGTGAACATACTATTCGGGACAAGACCGGCCCTTTACCTATTGATCGGTACAAGCTTGCTGGTTTCCTACTACGCTCCCAACAATTACATGTACTTCTTCATGCAAATATCAGCCGGGATCGTAGCCATGTTCAGCCTCTCACACCTGCAACGCCGTTCTCAACTATTTATTGCACTAGGTCTGATATTCTTAACTTATATATTGGTATACGGGGCTTTCACGCTCATACAAGAGGGTACTCTCACACCAAAACATCTGTTCGCTGTCGTGTTCCTCATAATAAATACCGGTTTGTTAAGCTTAATTTATCCTGCCCTTTACCTAGTAGAACGCCTCTTCGGGTACACGTCTGAAATCAGTTTACTAGAATACTCAAACCCAAATCACCCAGCCTTACGTAACCTGACGAAAAAAGCCCCGGGAACATTCCAACACTCCCTAATGGTTGCCAACCTGGCGGAAGAAGCAATTTATCACATCGGGGGTAGCCCGCTTTTAGCCCGTACCGGGGCATTGTATCATGACATCGGGAAAACATACAACCCGATCATGTTCGTGGAGAATCAAACAGGAGGCTTAAATCCGCACGATTCCCTGGATTTTGACGAAAGCGCCCAGATCATTATCAAACACGTAACACAAGGCTTGGAACTTGCCAATAAATACAAATTACCGGAAGTCCTCAAAGACTTTATCCGCACACACCATGGTAAAAGTAAAGTAAAATACTTCTACTACTCCTTCAAAAACAAATACCCGGACAAGGCAATAGATGAATCCCTGTTCACTTATCCCGGTCCGGACCCCGTAAGAAAAGAGTGTGCCGTAGTCATGATGGCCGATGGAGTGGAAGCAGCCTCCCGGGCTCTGGAAATAAAAGATGAAGAAAACCTAACCAAACTGGTGAATAACTTGATTGACGGCCTTCTTCAAGATGGACGATTCGCTAACGCAGACTTGACATTCAAGGACATTTCCACGGTGAAACGAGTATTTACAGAAATGCTTATAAACGTGTACCATGCCCGTATCGCATACCCGAAATTACAAACCAAAGCATAATCCTCAAGACCTAAAGATATGACACAAAGACCAATAACCATCAAAGACATTGCAGAGAAATTAAATATATCCGTGTCGACCGTCTCCCGTGCGCTAAAAGACAATCATGAAATCAGTGCACAAACACGTAAAACCGTGCAGGAACTGGCGAAACAACTCGGTTACAAACCCAATCCCATTGCCGTAGCCCTGAAAACCCATAAAAGCCATTCGATCGGAGTTATCGTACCCCAGATCGTGAGTACTTTTTTTGCCACGGTAGTGAAAACGATTGAGGAAGTAGCAGACGGTCACGGTTACAACGTTTTGGTCATATCCTCGAACGAAAGTTTCCAAAAAGAACAAAAAAGCGTGGAAGTACTCATGGCCAACCGGGCGGATGGAATTATCCTTGCCTTATCACACGAGACAAAAGACTATGAACACATTAAAATGATACAGGAATCTGGAACACCTATCGTGCTGTTCGACCGTACCACGAATGAACTCAACGTGTCGCGGGTCGTAACGGATGGTGTCACGGCTGCATTCCAAGCCGTTCAACATCTCGTTTCCGAAGGTTGCAAAAGAATAGCTTTATTATGCGGTCCCGAAAACGTTGCCATCGGGGGCAATCGCATAGAAGGCTACGAAAAAGCCATGGAGGCCAACCATCTTCCGGCTAAACCAGAACTGATCTGGCACTGTTCCGATTTCACGGTAGAGGCTGGCAAAGAAGCAACACGTCAGTTACTCTCTCAGAAAGAGAGACCGGATGCTATATTCGGCATCACAGACGATTTGGCAATCGGGGCTATTGAGGCGATCAAGGAAAAAGGACTTAACATCCCGGAAGACATTGCCGTTGTCGGTTTCTCCAACACGAAACGCTCACGCTACATGAATCCGACAGTAAGTTCCATCAACCAGTTCCCGGAAAAAATCGGACGGGCCGCGGCTGAACTTCTATTTGATCAGATTCTGAACAGCAAACACGTACAGATTAAAAAAGAAATCATAAACTGTGAACTGATCGTTAGAGAATCTTCGGACAGACGATGTAAAACACGATAAATGCTAACATAATTGCTAAAATCTTAACAATATAAATTAAAACCTTGTTAATTACTCGGTTAAAGATTATTAAACCTAAAAATCAATGGTTTGAATGATTATTTTTGTAGAAATTAATAACAGCAGCCCATGGATGTAGTTGTGGAAAATCTGACGAAATCTTTCGAGAATCAGAAAGCCGTGGATTCAATTTCTTTTAAAGCAAAAAGAGGTGAAATCCTTGGATTCCTAGGGCCTAACGGTGCGGGTAAAACAACCACGATGAAGATCATGGCAGGACTACTGACACCGGATTTCGGAAATATAACATTCGGGGACTATTCGATTTGGAAACAGGCAGGTAAAATAAAAAACATCATCGGTTACCTCCCAGAACGTAACCCTTTGTATGACGAAATGAACGTGATTGATTTTCTATTTTTTATTTCAAAACTTCACAACATTCCTAAATACAAAATCACGTCACGTGTTTTGGATATGATTCGTTTATGCGGGTTAGACAACGATAAGCACAAACAGATCGGCGAATTATCCAAGGGATTCCGCCAACGAGTGGGAATTGCCCAAGCATTAATTCACGATCCGGAAGTAGTCATCCTTGATGAACCGACAACAGGACTCGATCCCAACCAAATTTTCGGAATCCGTAAAATCATCAAAGAAATCGGGGAAGAAAAAACAGTCATTTTAAGTTCCCATATTCTTTCTGAAATCGAGACAACTTGCGATCAAGTAATGATCATGAGTAACGGAAAAATCGTGGCCAACGGCACGACATCCGAACTTCGTCGTAAATCGGATGCCGAATATTGCTTGAAAGTAGGTATCAAAGGCGGGGAAACTAACGGCATTCACGAGGCTCTGAGCAATCTACCGGGAGTACTCCATATCGAAATTATTCACAAACAGAATTTCGAACTCCAATGCAAACCCGATGTGGAAATTGAAAAGTCACTCTTTAGCCTTTGCCAAGAAAACAACTGGTACATCAGCGAGTTAACTCCTGTACAAACCAGATTGGAAGATATATTTCGTAAAGTTACACAAAATGAATAATTCATGAGTGCAGTTAAAGTTATAATAAACAAAGAATTAAAAGTAGCATTTAATTCACTATTAATATACATCGCCTACACGGCATTCCTTTGTGTAACGGGATTCGTTTGCTGGTTCTCCGGAAAAAATATCTTTTCAAGCGGACAAGCTTCTCTAAGTAACCTATTCAACGTATTTTACTGGACGCTCTTTTTCCTAATTCCGGCTCTCACGATGAGAAGTATCTCAGAAGAACGCAAGGACGGAACTTTCGAACTTTTATTCTCCAAGCCCATAAAAACATGGCAGTTAATCATGGGAAAATTCTTTGCTATACTATTACAAGTAGTTATATGTCTGGCATTGACGCTCCCCTACTATATCACGATTGCCTCGCTGGGTAACGTTGACCATGCCGTTGGCTTTTGCGGTTACCTGGGACTTATTCTGGTCAGTGGATGTTACATCAGTATCGGAATGTTCGCTTCATCCCTCACCCCAAACACCATCGTGGCCTTCTTCATCACGTTTGCTATTGAAATCGGATTCGTGGTTTTATTTGAATTCATTGCAGAACTATGGGGTTCTGGGTTCATGGCAGCATTATTCACGTATCTCTCCATCGGAGAGCATTTTGATGCCATCCCCCGCGGTGTGATCGACACGAAAGACCTGATATACTTTATCAGCGTAATTATTATATTTTTAGCATTAGCAAGACATTATATCTGTAAAAATCGGTTTTAATATTTAGTACGAAAGTGATGAAAAAGAAATTGATATACAATCCGACCTACCTGATTTTATCACTGATAGCGGTAAATATTATTTCCTATTTTCTATTTATCAGGATCGACCTCACGAGTAACAAGAAATATTCTTTAAGCCCTGTCAGCAAAACGATGATCAAAAAAATTGACAAGGATATTTCCGTTACCCTATTCATGTCCGAAGGTCTCACTCCCGACAAAGTAAAACTCGGACGAGAATTCCGACATCTACTAAAAGAGTACAAGACAATCAGTAACAAAACATTCACCATAAATACAATCATCCCGAACAATAGTGACAAGGAAGCTCTGGCGGAACAATTAGGGATAGAACCTATGGCCCAGGAAATAGCCGAGAGAGACATGGTGAAAATTCAGAAAGTGTACTTTGGAGCAGTCATCCAGATTGGTAACAAAAAAGAGACAATCAACATTCTCCCGACCACGGCATTGGAATACGAGGTTACCCGCCGTTTGAAAGAAGCTTGCGATACAACCAAACCGACTATCGGTTTCTTACGTGGACACAACGAAATGTTGAGACAAAAAACTCAGTTAATCGAGCATGAGCTATCCCACAGTGCCAAGATCGAATCCATGCGCATAGACCAGTTTACAGATCTGAGTGACTACAAAGTAATTTGTATCGTGGGACCGAAAGAATCATTCAGCAAGGAAGAACTCGTTCGATTAGGTCAATACCTGGAACAAGGGGGAAGACTCTATATTGCTTTGAATCATGCGGTTGGACAAATCAGTTACAGCCAAAATAACGGTTTCATCAACCGGGTCGGCATTGAAGATATGCTGGAAGAATTCGGGCTGAAAATCAACTATGATTTCGTCGTGGATAACTATTGCGGACGCATACTAGTCACGCAGGATCAAGGATTTTTACAACTCCAGAGTGACCGCCATTTCCCGTATATACCCATCATCCAAAACTTCAGCTCCCACGTGATCACGAAAGGACTGAATGCCATGTTATTGCAATTTGCCAGCAGCATCACAAATGTAAAAACGACCTCCGCTTACACGTTCACCCCGTTGGCAAAATCATCTTCCATTTCGGGAGTACAAAAAGTCCCGGTATTCTTCGATATTTATAAAACCTGGACCAGAAAACACGACTTTAATCAACCCTACAACACTGTTGCCGCGTTATTAAGCAACGAAGATAACAACAGTGCCATTGTTGTCATCACGGATGCCGACTTCATGGAAGACAAATTCTTTGACCCATTCTATATTAGCAACATCAATTTTGCCGTCAACTCCATCGAATGGCTGGCAGACGATTCCGGGTTAATTAAATTAAGAAACAAGTATATCGAAAATCAGTCACTAAAAGTAGTAAGTGATTCTTACAGGAGATTCTTAAAATATACCAACTTCTTCCTGCCCATCGTGCTAGTATTACTTATCGGACTATATCAATACAGGGAATATAAAAGAAAACGGTTGAGACGCTCTCAACCGGGTCGTATCGATTAGGTGATCACTCACCTAATCGTTTTACTCTTTGATACAAGGACTCACTCACCTCGCATAACGGAGATCTTAACTTTTGGCTGGCAATCACGCCTCTGGCATGTAACGCTGCCTTTATCCCGGCAGGATTACCCTCTTCAAAGAGGGCCTTGAACATTTCACCCAACTGCAAATGAATTCGTTTGGCCTCCCCGTACTCGCCTTCCAATGCCAAATGTAGCATCGCGGAGAACTCACCAGGCATCACGTTAGCAATCACCGAAATAACCCCACTCGCCCCGATAGACACCAAAGGTAAAGCGATGCCATCATCTCCCGATAAGAATATAAAGTTCTCCGGCATACCGGAAATAATTGCCGTAGCCTGTTCAAAATTCCCGGAAGCCTCTTTAATAGCAATGATATTCTCGAAATCACGAGCTAACTTCAAGGTTATCGCCGCAGTCATATTCACAGATGTACGTCCCGGAACATTATACAGGATCACAGGAAGAGGAGTATGTTCGGCTATCGCTTTAAAATGATTATACAACCCTTGTTGAGAAGGTTTATTGTAATACGGGGTAACACTCAAGATAGCATCTCCCAGTTGTAAATAAGGCAGTGTAACAAGATCATGAATTACTTGAGCTGTATTATTTCCCCCGATTCCCAAAACAATCGGTAAACGTCCAGCATTCTCTTCGGCAATAACCCGCACGACAAAAGCTCTCTCTTCAGCCGTCATCGTTGCCGCCTCAGAAGTCGTACCCAAAGCAACCAGATAATCCACTCCACCATCAATCACGTAATTCACCAGGTTCCTCAAAGAATGTTCATCGACACGTCCCGTTTCGTCAAACGGAGTCACTAAAGCAACCCCTACTCCCGAAAACTTTTTCATTTCAATACGTATTTATCTTAGTTAATAATTTAAACAACCGATCCAAAAAATCATCTATATCCCTTACCCCATCAAAATCAATATCATGCCCTGTACTGTAACCAATCTTACAAGACGTCTTGGCCGACTCCACGATATAATCCCCCCACACGTCCGGTTTCAACGACAAATCAATCAACAGTCCCTCCTTTCTGTT
>DYVS01000061.1:0-25512 GCA_020743075.1 Butyricimonas virosa
TAATCAAAGCCGCACCCAGCATAAACAAAGCCAGCTTAGGCTTCTTGGCGAAAGCGGCAAATAGTCCGGTGCCCGTCAATCCGCCTGTAATCACATTACGGACCAGACGATCTTCGTCATTGTCATCCAGCAAAGCTTTATTCTTCATCAAAATCTTCCGGACTTCCTCCGCACGAGCATGGTCTGCTCCCTCAAGAGCGGCATACCAAGCGTTATACTTATTGGGGAAAGATTCGGAAAACCACAACCCGTGCAGAACCTCATACAAGTAATACCCGTTGAGCTTCTTCACTATATTTTGATCATGCATTCCCACCAGTCGTTTGGTCTCAAAATCCACCATCACCTTCACCTCATCCCACAACGTCTTGAACTGATCTATTAAATACGCTTCCATAACAAATCACAATTAAATATATTTATCTACAATATCGTCAACATCGATACTTCTCACTATATCAACGATACGATCGACCAAAAGGTTTACCCCCGACTGTTTTTTCAAGTAATTTTTATAATTACCGCTCCGGAAACTGGCATGCTGTATGATTTCAAAATCACTGTTCATCAATTCCGCCCGGGTCATCGGGTCTCCCACCGCCGAGTAATTCGCAATTCCCGCTTGCGCCAAGCGATAATAACGAGCCGCAATAGGGAAAATATTATTCACAAGCTGCTGCCACCCTTCACTCCCCGACGGCACAAAATTCCCAAGATCATAACTCAATATCTGCTTGATCTGCGCCGGAGAGGCAACACAATCCATCTTGTTAGGAGCAAAAAGAATACGCTCATAAGGCAACAACGGTCGTTTCTTATTTTTAAACAACGTCGCTTTCAAAAAATCGATCTCGTCACTCGTCAGATTCCCATGCTTGGAACCGTCATAAAGAAAAACCACCACATCGGCTTCCCGCATGATCCCTGCCGTACGCTTCACGTCGTAATCGTTAATCCCTATACCGATCGTGTCAACCAGACATACCCCGTAATCAGCCAACTCATGGGAACTATTGACGAATCCCGACATCAAATTCTCCGAACTCTGCTTTCCCTCGTAAATCTCCTTCAAGCCATAAACATACTCGTGGAGAAAAGCATCGTATTCCAAATGCCTCCGTTTCCCTCCCCGACACCCCATAACGATAACATCATAATCGGCCTCAAGACACGAACGCCCGATATACGTCGTAATCTTCGTACTTGTCGACATGGATTCAGGCAGTAATTCCCGCCCCGTAAGCGCATTGATAAGAGTACTCTTCCCCGAATTCGAAGTCCCCGCTACAACCACCTTATACAACCCGAAATCAAGAGCCAATTTACGCTGAAATGACAAAGACTTGCAAAGAAGAAGATTCTTCTGTATTTCCGTTATTTCCTTTATATCGAGATCTGACATGCCACGCTCGTACTTATCAATTCGTCGTATCAATACCATGATTAACAACATGATCACGCAACCCTTCAATCTCCTCGATCACTTTTCCCAACGGTTTGTTCACCTTCTCTTCAGCAAAATTGCGATAAAAATCAATACGTTTCTGGTTATCTTTCAAATGATCACGAAGCGAATTAAGCTCATGCTCAATATTGCTGAGATAAAGTTTTACCATATTATCACAGTCACGAGTCGCTTTGGAAAGAAGGCTATACAAATTTAGGGTAGCCTCCTTGCCGAGAAATCCTTCCGGACGCACTAAACGTACCGCGATATCCGAACTGATCTTATTTCTCAACTCGGTACGTGCCGTCTCCTCCATTTTCTCAAACATCTTATCCACGTTACCACCACCGAAGAAAATTTTCACGCTGGTCCACCACCCGTGTAATGACTTTCTAACCGTGGAAGAAATGGAAGTATTAATAATCTCGTCAATCTGCTTCTGGATAATGATAATCAGGAGTACACTCATCTCGTACAGGCTGTCACTGATCTTCTTCTCGAAAATAGATTTATCCACCACCGTAACTTTAAACCGCTTATCCGAATTAATTGCACGAATCTCATCCAGCACGGAGGTGATATAATTATTCATGGACTGGGACAACTTATCCACGATCTGGCGATACGGTGTCTGCCGTGTAGTCTGCACGGGTGTGAAGATGTTCGCGCTGATCGTGTTACAGATCAGATCAACAATCTTCGGAACCGGTTGCAGTAAAGAAGGTAAAAACTTCTTCTCGATCTCGATAGAAGTCATCTCCTTCAAAGCCTTCGGGGTATAATCTCCATGAGGGACATCAATCTTTATCCCGTCAATCATCTTGTTGATCCCCACGGTCGAACTGATCAACAACTGTTGGGAATGATTTTTGATATACGTATCAACTTCCGACGGGAAATTACGGGCAATCGTTTCGCTCTCTTTCTCGTAATTGACCGAAAGAGTCTCGATCATCTCTTTCGCCTTCTTGAAGGCCTTAATCTTAGCCTCAATCGTCCCCGCATCCGCCGCAAGGGCTGCAATCGTATTCTGAACCGCCTGCCGGATATTCTCCGCCATCTCTTTCGTACCGTTCAAGTGGTTATCATAGATCGTTCCATCGGTAAACATATTGCCAATCACCTTACCCAACATCGTGTTAAGCTCCTCGCAATACCCTTTCTTCAGCAACATCTCCTTGGGCAAATAGGACTTTTCTTCCTCGAACTCCTCCTTTTCCGTAACAATCGTTCGAATCGTTTCCACTCTCTTCTCTCCCGACGTTTCCAATTCTTTCCGGGTCAAACCATTAATCTTAATTGCATCCTCCTTGTAGGGATACACACCACAATGAGCCAACCGGTTATATAAAGCCGAATAGGTCACGATCTGCGAACACAAGCATTCATAAAGCGCTTCGGGTACTTTTCCCGAATAGGCCTTTTTCAACAAAGCGGCGATATTATTCTTGCAATTCTCAATAGAACCGTGACGTGACGGGGACAAATCAATCTTGTTGATAACGAAAATAATATGCTCCGGCTTAATATTCGACACCTTTGGGTTAAAAAGCGTTGAACTGAAAAAATCAATATCCTGATCCGTGAGATTTCCCAAGGAATCAACCAACACAAAAGCGAAATCGCAATTCTTCATATTATGCTGAGCCTTCTCGTCATCCACGCTCGAAGCCCCGTTCCCCAAGGTGTCCACGAGCACGAGCGCATAATCCTTACAAGGCCCGTCCGCTTCCCGAAGCGAAAGATAAGCCTCGTTCAGTTCCATACTCTTAAAACGGTCAGGTTTCACAAGACGGTCACGGTCTGCCAAATCCTTCTCCGTGTAACAATAATAACAACGGAAATCATCTATCGCCTCCCGCTTGGACTTCATACTCCCCCTCCGGTGCCCGTCCTTGTCAATATCGAAATAATTCACCGTCACCCCCTCATCCGCGTAATCCTCCGTTTGCCCGATCCAAGTCGGCATAAGCGTTGAAGTATGGATTACCTCGGGAACGATGATCTTACGTGCCAAATTATTGATCAACGCACTTTTACCCGAATTCGACGCACCGAGGAACAATCCCCGCACCAACCCCATATTATTACGCATGGACTCCTTCTCTACGGCCTCGCCATATGCGATCGTGGCGGCAGACTGCAAAGCAGGGGCTTCCTGATCAATATTCAACAATACACCCTGAAGAGATTTATTGCAACCGTTAAGTATCTCGTTAAATTCTTTTACGTTCATATGATCCCAAATAATATTTCGTATAACCAACTATTTTATAACACCCAAAACCTCTTTGTTCAATAGACTCTTCAACTCTTCCCGGCAAGCAGACAATGCCGTCCTGTTCCGGTCGTATTGTTGCCCCATCCCCTCTACATTCTTCAGAAATTTCTCCTTGATCTCCCGGATAGACTCCTTGAAATTCCGTTCCAGTGATGGCATCAAAGTCTCCTTAAGCTGTACCTTAATATGCTCAAGTCCTTCTTGAAACTGTTGAGTCACCGCCTCCGAGTAAAGTTGCACCAGTTCCGTGTTGCTACGCTTAATCCTCAACAAGCCACCGAAAAGTTTCATGAGTACATTCGTCACGACCTCCCCCAACAGGTATCCCCAGAAACCACCGTGAAAACTAGCCACGAACACAATCACGTTGCGAATCACCCCTTCTACCACATTCTTCACCGAATTATTATACAGCTCCACCGTGTCAAAACTAATCGGCTGATTACCCGCACGCACCCCATTCGCTTCCAAGTGAAGCGTCTCCATTTCCTTCCCGAAATAATTCTTATACTTCGCCGCCAGTGAAGCCAATTCGTACTCCATATCGTCACGCACCGATTCCATCGTCTTTTTGATCTCGTTACACAAAAACTCCCCCCACAAATAATTAAGATAAGGACTGAAATAAAACTGTATCTTCTGAATATCTATCGTATGCAACTCTTGATCTATCAACAAACGGGCCTCCTTGGCAAACTTCGTGACATCATCATCAAAATGAGCCGAACAATAATTTCGAATCTTCACCCACAACGTCAAATCAAGCTGTTTCGCGTACACTTCGAAAGACTCCCGACGCTCCTTGAAACGGGCAATCGTATGGTCCAACGTTTCTAGTTCCTGTTCCACCCGGGACAACTCTTTCTCCAAGGAATCATGCACAAAAACAGCGATATCACGTGTTTTCTCGCCAGCGACATCCTCCAGATTAACCGGCTTCGCGATAAAATGCTGCACGAGCCATACCCCGGTATTACCCTTTCCCACCACATGCAAGGGAGCCTTGATACCCTTAACTCCCAATACTTTTTCCACAGTTGCGACCACTTCCGTCACGGAAGGCATCAAATCAACGTTAAGCAACACGATAACCAACCCCGCACGAAGCGCATCATGCGCAGCGATATAATCAAGCAAAGCAATATCCGATCCTTTCAGCAAATGCTGCGCATCCATCACGAGAACATTACGTGCCGCCCGGTTAACAGCGACATTCCGGGAAATATCCTCGTCATTACCGATAAAAGAAAACTCAAACGTGTAATCTTCAAGCATCCCGGTATGGAGAATCCCAGAAAATAAAGAGTTGACCTGCATCTCAATATCCCGGCTGCCCACGATACACACCTGCTTTTCGGAAGAAGGAATAAGGCTGACCATTTCCTGCACTTTCGAACCGATCTCTCCGGGTAAATTCAGCATCAATATATCATTTTTATCATTCATAACAGGTCCGTATATTTAGATAATTTTCATGATTTCTATCTGTAGATCCCGTGCTGACAAAGGATAAGCGCTCTTATCAACAGTCATGCGATCAATCAATTCGATACAACGTGCATAGAGAAGCGACATCCCGAAAAGCTCCATCGCCCGCACCCGAGTCTTCCCGTTAGGGTGACTCACCTGTGAATGGTCGTAATCCCAAAGAGCTTTATCCAACTGATTCATTTTCCTGATCATCGAACAAGCTGCCTCCACGCTACGACAAGCAATCACTCCTGCCCGGTCTGCCGTGATTTCCTGCAACCGGGAATACTGGTTATTCTGTTGCAACTGCTTGATTCGGGCAATAACTTGGGGATTGGCAATCGTTGACAAATCCGTCGCCATAATACTCCCCTTGATCGGGTGATTCGCCAAAGCGTGACCGATCTCGTGACCGATCAACGCCATGATCTCCAAATCCGTGTACTCCGTCTTCGCCATCATCTCTTCGGAAATAAACACGTACAACATCTCTTTCGAGCCACATGTGAAAGCGTTATCACTCTGGAAAAGATTCGTTCCCCTCAAGCTCGTTTCCTCCAAAGCCTGCCCAACCCGGTAAATATCCTCGTCCGAGTAGATATACACTAATGGCATCGAAATACCCAAATTTTTACACAAAGTCGTGATGATATCAAAAAGACGGGGATTATTATTCACGTTAACAGGCTGCCTGTCAAGCACGCTCCTAAGCACGTGAATACGGAGCATATTAATCTCGTTGAAATTATACTTGATAAACCCCGGAACCGCCTCGTTAAACTTGGCAATACTATCCAAAAACTCCTTTTCCTGTTCGGTCACGTACAGCGGGGGATCGATAAACTTCTTGAACCCCTGTACCTCTTTCTCCATATATTCGGCCAAAGAAAGATACGTGTTATCTGTGATCTTCATGCTCATGGATTATCGTGTTTACCTGTTTCTTAATCCGATCCAACTCTCCGCTCAAAGCAGACATTTCACAGCAACTGCCGGAATTACTTCTCTTAACAAATCCCCATACTCCCAAAACCACACCCGCCAATGTTAAGCAAATCGAAATCGTCTCGTCCAATTCGGGAAGGACAAAAGACAATAACCCCAGCACGAATACCACCACTCCCGTGACGAATAACACGGAAGATTGCTTTCCCCGGGATACAGGTGCAAAACTATCCATACTTTCCCGTATCTCCCGTTGAATTGCCGGAGAGTTTTCATAGTAATCACAAATCCACTTATTATACTTGTTGGGGAATGTAAAATTAAACCACAATTTATCAATGATCTCAGTCTTGTAATACGTCTCTATCCGGCGTACATCTACCTTACCCGAACTATTTCTAATTCTTTTGGCCTCGAAATCTACCATAACGGAGACCTCATCCCATAGTTGATTGAATTCACTCATGATCGGTCGTATTTATTTCTTTTCCTTTTTTTTCGGTTTAGGAGAAGAGGGGCGAGCGGCAGCCACTCCCATATCCTCCCGGTCAAAATTGACTTTAAGCACTTTACCCTTATCCCGATTCTTAATAAAACTCTTTATTTCATCCGCGTATTTCGTGAACATCTTGTTGAAAAAGTCAATATCCCGACCATCCTTTCCCGACTCTTCCGATGTCAAAAGTTCCTGTAACTCCTCATTCCCCGCGGCAGCACTCAACACGTCCAACGACTCCTCGGCCGAAGCCTTGCCATCAAGAACTTTCTCAACCTCATCAAGCGTGACTTTTTTCATTTTTTCCGATCTCTCAGGCATAATATTTACTTTTATTATTTTGAACCTCTGTCAACAGTCGCTTGTAAGCGATATTCAGATAATTATACACTTTACCGGGAGTAACCCCCATTTCCTCGGCAGTCTCCTCGGTTGATTTTCCTTCCAGAAGGCGGAGTTCTATCACTCGCCGGTAGGTCTCCGTTTTCCACTTTGAAATAATATTCCTGACTATTTTCTTCATCTGTTCCGTCGTTAAATCACAACTCCACTCGGGCACAACAATGGTCTCCGGCGGATAATTTCCATTTACCTCGGACAACGGAACCTTTGAAACCCCTCCTTTGATCTCCTCGAAAAAGACGGCACTCAGAAATTCATCTTGAGCAGCAACCCTTTCCGCCCTCTCGATTGCCAAGCGGTGGAGTCGTTCAAAAGCCTTGTTATCCTTCAGCTTCATCTTGATAAGAGTCTCTTCATCGGAAAATCTCTGAACATATTTCAAAAAAAGTAGTTTTTTTTCTTTTTCACCGGATACACGTTCGATTAAAGAGACTAAATCGTACTCCGTGGAATAAGGTGAATCCATATTAAATCGTTCACCGGGAAACGCCCGTTCATTCAAGTGATTTCTCTTGTAAAACTGCTTGAAAAAATTCGAGGCAATCGTCCGCAACCACACCACCAGACTACACTCACCCCGAAACCCGGCAAGAACTTTCCAATCCTCTTTTTTCAGATAGATATAAAGTTCATCCATCAACTCCCGAAACGTCAACTCCCCCTGGTAATCCTTTTTATAAGCTTTCAGAATAGACGGCCCTAGAAAATCCGTTCCCTCGAAAATATCCATGATAAAATCGACATCATCCTGTCGGAACTTGTAAAGCATAAACTGATAGAAATCCTCTTCCCGGATACCCGCATACTTTTTCCCGACATCCCGGAGATAAGCACCGGGCTTTACATCACGAGAGGCACCCTGAACGTCTTCCCGGAACTCTTCATCTTCTTCTCCGGCCAAACATTCATCCTCTCCCATTTCCCGATATTCCTTGTTACTGATTTGCATATTATTGAACATCACACACTTCTTTGTACTACATATTCGACTTCATACAAAGTTACAAGAAATATCGGGGAAAAAAAATTTTAAACCTCCATATACACGCTCGGGGAAAACCGATTCGACATCTCGTTGCCAAAGAACAAATAAAGATGTAAACGTGTCCCGTCAGGCTGCCCCGCAGATGGAATATCGACAGTCACCGTGCCATCTCCCCGGCAAGCTCCCCAGCAAGACAACATTTGTGGGGCACGAGGTTGCGTGTCGTAAAAATAGCCCACGTACACCCGATCCGAATTTCCCGCTTTCGGACGATCAATATCATTTTCCCAATTTAACGTCACGGACCATCCCTCACGCACTGCACCAGTAATCACGGGGGCATCCAATGTTCCTACTGAAAAACAGAAGGTCGGGAAAGCCCAAACTCCCATTCCCGGTCGAAAACATCCCCCGTTTTGAGAATGAAACAGAGAATCACTTTTATTAACCCCCGTTTCTTTGGCCATAACCCTCCATATCGGTAAGTCCCCGATAGCACGACGATAAATTCGCCACATCTTCCGAACCTCAGTGAAGCGATTTGAGGATTCTTCCTCCCCTTCCCGTCTCACTTTTCTCGGCCCCCGTTGAGATTTACAAGCTCGAACTTTATTACCGTGGCGATAATACGTAACTCCGTCTATCCGCAAAGGCCCCTGTGCCAAGAGAGCAACAGGAATCGACAATGTATTCTCCATATCAATAAACATTTAAGAATTAATACCTTATTAATTCCGGAGTAAAAGTAGATAAAAAACTTTTACTATGCAATTAAACCCTTATTAAAACGCTATTCTAAGTATAGCGTTTTATTAGGGTTTTAATAGCGTTTTAATAGCGTTTTACACGGAAGTGATACAGATGTAATCATGAATTATTCCTGAAATAATCATTGAAATTCACGAGAATACGGTTTTAAAACCGTACCTTCACCACCACAAATCGTAATACAGAAAACATGGCAGAATTTATAAATCCCATTGGAAAAATACGAGGAAAGTTTGGAAACGTGATCCCATACGTGGGGAAAAACGGTAAAAACTATTGTCGGTCAACATCATTAGAACGTAAGGCTGGAGGAGAAGGACAGAAACGGCAATCCGTAGCATTCGGAACCACAGCGAGCCGAAAAAGATGGCTAACCTCGGTCATCCGACTAGGATTTCCCGGTGGTAATGGTTACCCCCAAGGCTTCTACGGGTTTACAAGTGCCAACGTGACACATGCCGTCTCGGTCGAGAAAATACATCCGGAAATTCCCGTGAACCGCCGGAAAAAAGCCACCCAGGAATTTCAAGGCACGATTGATTACGGGAAACTACGGGTTGCGGCAGGACAACTGGTTATTCCGATAGTCAACGCGGAAATTGATGCCGAGAACAGAAAGGTTTCTTTCACCTCTCCCGGAATCCTGTTTGAATCCGTCGACTGTTTCATGGACGATAGAATTTACGCCGCCCTTCTTTACGAACCGAAACACCGCTGTCTTGTCAAAGAACTGGGGAAACGGGGTGAAATATTGAACACGACCGTGGATTTTCCCCGAGATGCAACTGCCGATAAACTCATCATTTACGTTTTTGCCAAAAATGCCGACGGTAAAGATGTATCTGATTCGGTATGTTTACAAAAACCGGAACAAAAAACTTTAAATTGAAAATATCAATTAAAAGCTTCACGCAAACTAAAATTCAAACACAACCGACATCAAGCAATTTCGCAAAGGCATCGGATAATACTTAGTTGATTCATAATAAGTATCAAAAAGATTGTCTATTCGAACTTGCGGAGAAATTCGGATATTCCCGATATCGAAAGAAGAACCGGCAAGTAAATTATGAACAGTATATGCCGGCGTACTGTACGATTCATCTGTGGTTAAAAATCTTTTGTCAAAGTAAGAAACTTGATAGGCAAAGAAATGTTTTTTGTATTTCACAGAAAGACGAGTATTCCATTTGTATTTAGGAACATAAGGAATTTGTCGCATATAAGAACCGTCATCTTTGTGATTCTTTTTACGAGTTTTAGACACGGACACTGTGTAATTGGTTGTAACACTCAGATTAAAATCTTTTGCTTTGTAGTCTCCCCGCATAAAAACCTCACATCCGTATGAAAGTACATCCCGTACATTCTGAGGCGTCCAGAACCATTGTTTTCCATCTTCAGGAAGCCAAATAATCCAATCGTCAATAGTCATCAAGTAGGAAGAGACCACTGTATTTAAATGAAAACCATGCTCCAACCGGGGAACATAGGTAAAAGTAATGTCATAAGAATAGCCCTTTTCCGGTTTCAGTCCTGGGTTCCCTCCCGGCCTCCAATACAGATCGTTCATACTAGGAAAGCGATAATTATATGACACGTTTCCACGGATTGTCAAAATGTCTTGCAGAATTTGAGAAAGAAATCCCATGGAATAAGTAGATACGTTTTTCCCGTCATTCCATTCCGTCATAAATTGCCCGTTGATCAATAGCCACGGGAATACGCTCCAACGAGCATTGGCTTGCCATGAAAACACTTCTCGATTTTTGATGGAAGGACCTGCAACCGTCGGGATTTCATAATGGGCAGAATCAAGCCCATCAATATAATATTTTGAAGAATCGATTTCCATGTAACTTTCCGCATCAACCCGGTCGTACGCGTAAGTTAACGTAGTATTCAAATACAACCCGGACAATGGATTGCAATGGTAGTCTCCACTAATCGTGTATGTCTCAGATTTATTCGAATTACCTTCAGGTGGAAATACACCATTTTCGCCATCGTTCCATTTATCATAACGCAATCGGTAATGTAAATAAGCGGCTTTTGCGAAAAATTGATGCTTCCCTTTAATATAATCCAATCCCACGTATCCTCTCAAATTTGTTTCTTTTTGCTGTTCATGATCTAATACATTAACAGTAAGAGGTTGAGGAAGTTTTCTTTTTCCCCATTGAAACCACCCTATCGTTGACAACGTCAAATCTGGGGATAATTTGAAATAAGCTTCCTGCATCACTCCGAACTGGTCGTATTGAGCTTCTTTTCTGCGTTCCCGGAAAGGTTTTGTCGGGACCAGTATTTTATTAAGATAAGTGTAATCATTGTCAGAATGTTGATGATAAAATCGTGTTTGATAGGAACTTTTAGTTTTTCCGATCAAAAGATTTCCTCCCGCAGTATAAGTATTATATGAACCGTATTCCCCGAAAATCTTATATTGGTTTTTCTTGTTCCATCCAGGTTGATTAAACAAATTAACACTTCCTCCAATCGCCCCGGTTCCACTTTTCACGTGTCCGCTACCATGTATGAGATCCACGTTATCGATAAAAAATACCGGAATTTGTGAAAAATCAAATGTCCCGGCCATAGGAGGTGTAATATTAATTCCATTCCAGTTAACTCTAGTTTGGGATGGACTGCTTCCTCGAAAAGAAGCAGTAGCAAGTGCCCCTTGACCTAAACTTTTAATATAGACCGCCGAATTGTCGGATAATAATTCAGCCAATGATCTTGACTTATTAGCCTGTATGACTTCCACCGAAATGCGACTTACGCGAGAACCAGCATTTGCATCTTGTGCATTATACAATCTATTTTCGATCACGTCAACCGTATCAATTACACCGCGCATAGCGATACTATCTCGTTTTTGCGCAAATACAGCCACGGGAAAAAACAAGATATAGATCATGAAAAGATTAATCATCTTCATAAACAGGAAAAGCAAGACTTGTTTAAACAATAGAGTTCTTTAAAAGGAAAGTAACTGTCTGATCTATCAAAATCAGACAGTATTCTTTCAAAACATTCTTAAAAAGTATTTCCCAACAAACCTGATCGGGATACTTTTCGTTATTTACCGAGGAAACCAAATCATTCGCGGTTTTACACCCACTCGGATAGCCGAAATTGTTTCGTTAGCCGGGAAATGACGCACAAAACCAGAAAGAGTTCCATTAGCATCACAAAGATAGACGTCACCTTCCGGAGAAATTCCCATTCCATTCAATCTCGCTTCAACACCTGGAGTTTCCCTATATAATTTATAGGTATTATCATTAACATCTAAAGCAAATATTGCTAACCGACCTTGCCCGGAAGAAATACGTGCACAAGCTTGCAATGTAAAATAAATGGTAGCCTTATCCGTGGACAGATAAGATTTGTTATACGTAGCTCCGACAGGTACACCTATTTCCAATTTTTCTTCTCCACGTTTAAAAAAGGGTATCTCAACAGAATCAACTTTCTGTGTTACCGGGTCTATTTTAATCCAATACGCACAATTTCGGTTCTCTGCATTTTTTCCAGTGGAGAATATCCACAATTTATTGTTTTTATCCACATGCATTTTACAAGTCTTGACATTTTTACTTATACTTACCGGAATTACACTCTGAGGGTTTCCTGTAATATTATCAATATCAAATACAGCAATCCCTGAAGCATCCAGATGGGTACCGAAAAGCTTATTATTAACGACAGCAATCTCTTCCATACCCCATTCTTCTGCAAGAGTCATGTGTTTAACGATAGAATTCGTAACCGTGTTGATTTTAGTAAGTTGATGAATAGAATCAGCCACGATTGCTTCCGATTCACTAATTGGAATAATATCCCGAGGCATTCCTATTTTTTCATACTCAATCGTTCCCAACACGGCCAAGGTTGTCGGATCAAGTACCTCTATTCTAGCAGGAGCACTTGCCGTGAGGAAGTATTTGTCGTTAATTGAATTAATAGCATAAGGAGAGCCTTGCAATATTCTTTCATTGGCTTTTTCATAAGCGTTCACGTCTATCGTTCCATCTCCATAAACCACAGACAAGCCTCCCTCGCCATTTATACCTTCATTTACAACAAGCATTTGCATATCTCGAGAAGGGGTAATTTCCTCCTTGTCATCATCATTACAAGCTGATAATAAAAGGGTACAAAGTATCCCTAGATATAATATTTTTTTCATAGTTCAATTTCATTTAAAATCAGTGACGCGTTTTTTTAGTTTTATTTTTATTTAACAGGAACCGTTTCGTTTCCTGTAAACCAAATCATTCGAGGATAAACTCCGATTTTAACGGCAGTTTCCGAACCATTTTCCTGAAAATGACGCAAATACCCTCGCTGTGCCGTATAATCAATCGCATCACAAACATACACTTCTCCCTCCGGGGAAACCCCCATTCCATACATTTGAGTGACTCCCGTGGTTTTTCGATACAATTTCGTATCTTTGGTATCAACGTTTAATTCAAACACAGCAAGTTGATAAGTCCCATTTTTCACGTCAGTACAAGCATTCATACTAAAATAAATAGTACTTTTATCTCCACTGATATCAGATCTATAATAAAGACCACCACTCATGGGAGTATCGATTTCCAAATTTGGATTCCCTTTCTTTAAAAGAGGAATTTCAACAACATCCACCACCTCTTCTGTATTAGGATCTATACAATTCCAAAATACACAATTTTCTTTTTGAGTATTTGTACCCGTTGTAAGTACCCACAATTTATTATTCTTATCCAAATGCATCTTACTAGTTTTCGTATTATCTTTCACCAACACCCGAATAATACGTTTCCCCTCTTCTGAAATATTATTTACATCAAATACTGCAATTCCTTTACCCGCCGGATTGGCTCCAAAGAGTTTATTACCAATTTTCACAATCTTTTCAATTCCCCAATTAGTCGCAAGAGGTATGTATTCAACAACACTGTAATCAGATGTATTAACCCGCACCAATTGTCCTTGCAAATCAGTCACAATAGCCTCCGTATCATTAATAGGAACCATAAAACGAGGACTTCCTTTTTGCGTGTAAAGTATCGTACCTACAGATTTAAACGTCTCCGGCTCTACTACTTCAATTTTGGCAGAACCATTTAACACAACAAAATATTTACCATTAAAATAAGTGATAGATTGGGCGACATCTCCCATAGGCACCCCATTCGCTCTTTCAAAAGCATTCCAAATAGTAGTCCCATCCTCATACACAACAGAAATATCCGCCGTACCCGTTCCAAATAACCCCTCGTTAACGACAATCATCTGTACTTTATTGACTTCCGGTGGCGGAATCTCTCCAACATTATCATCATCATCTGTACATGCCGCAAACAATACGGCAAGAAATAGCCATAAAAATAAAAACTTTTTCATCATTTTTAATAATAAAATTTAAAATAAGGATGATAACAGTGAATAAAAAGCTTTTGAACGTGTGCACTCCGATCTTAAACCAATTAATTCATCGTCTACTCCCCGAAACTTTGAATACTATTATAATTCTGGCAGGTTTTCTGACTTACTTCGCCTTTGAACATCCTTCCCATTTTCATTCGAAACAGTGGATACGAGTCTTGCCAAAGACATTGATGAAGCTTACAGCAGCGGGCCTGTTCCGGATTCACACCGGATTCCCTTTTCACCACATGATTAAAACAATCATGTGACACCAAAATCATCGCAAAAATATAAAAAATAAATATGATCTGAAATCTTAGGTACATTATTTTCATCATTTCTCAAATATGACATAAATCACACGGTAAAGACTATTTTCAAGTGTCTTTTGCAGTTTTGAAAATATATATTACTTTCGTGCCATCATAGTTCTAATACAATATAATACTTATATTGAGGATGAAAAGGGAATCCGGTGTGAATCCGGAACAATACCCGTTGCTGTGTTTCCCCCTCTTTGGAGGATATTGTTTATTGTACTCTTGCCACTGGTTTTAACCGGGAAGGCGCAATAAACGGGATAAGTCAGAAGACCTGCTATGATTATACCAAGATATACATCCGCGGGGGTCGGATGATTTATCAGAATACAATTTTATCAATCAAGATATGAAACAAATATTATTTACAATTACTTGTCTTTTAGCCCTACTCGGTTGTCAATCGAAATCTACGATCACTTTTACCAAGAATGTCTACACGCCGCAGTACGCCAAAGGATTCGACATCATGGGTGCGGATAATACGGAAAGTACGATCATTCACGTACGAAATCCTTGGCAGGGGGCAAAAGACGTGGAGATGTCCTACTTCGTATCCCGAAACGGAGAGCAAGCCCCGAAAGATTTTGACGGAGTTGTCATCCCCGCGGGAGCGAAACGGATCGTGTGCATGTCATCATCTTATATCGCCATGTTGGATGCCATAAACCAAGTGGAACGAGTGGTGGGAGTTTCCGGCATTCATTTTATCACAAACCCGTATATCAACGAGCATAAAAAGACGATTAAAGATATGGGGGCAGAAATTAACTACGAGTTACTCGTGGGATTAAACCCGGACCTTGTACTTCTTTACGGGATTGGAGACGCACAAACCACGGTTACCGATAAACTGAAAGAATTGAACATTCCTTACATGTACGTGGCCGAATACCTAGAAGAATCGCCATTAGGGAAAGCCGAATGGCTGGTTGCCATTTCCGAACTGACTGACAACCGGACGGACGGGATCAAAGTATTCCAGGCAATCCCCGAACGCTATAACAAGTTGAAACAATTAACGGCAAACGCAACCGAACGCCCGACGGTCATGTTGAATACGCCTTGGAACGACAGCTGGTCAATGCCTTCCGTGAAAAGTTATGCGGCACAATTAATTTCGGATGCGGGGGGAGAATATATTTACAAGAAAAACACCTCTCACGGGGCCGAGCCGATTGGCCTGGAGACGGCCTACGGGCTGATCCGGGAAGCAGATATTTGGTTGAATGTCGGCATGGCTACCACGATGGATGAACTGAAAAACATGAATCCGAAATTCAAGGATGCAAAAGCAATTCGGCAAAAGAAAGTCTATAATAACAATTTACGCCTAAACCCCGGAGGAGGAAATGATTACTGGGAGTCGGGATCGGTTCATCCGGACATCGTACTCCGGGATTTAATAAAGATTTTACATCCGAAATTAATTTCGGAAGAACTATATTATTATAGACACTTGGAATAGCTTAGAATTTAAAGTTTAAGAGATAAAAGAACTTGTAACCTAACCTGTAATTCTATACATGAGCCGTAACACGATCATATTCACGCTTCTGATCCCCCTAGTCGTCATCTTGTTCGTATTTGACTTACTATCGGGAGACACAACACTTTCCGCAGGACAAGTATGGAATGTGTTCACGGGCAACGAAACCGACGAAACAACCCGTAATATCGTGCTGTCCATCCGACTGGTAAGGGTGATCGTGGCAATCTTGATCGGCGTGGCTCTCTCGATAAGCGGCTTACAGATGCAGACCGTTTTCCGAAATCCTTTGGCAGATCCCTATTTACTGGGAGTGAGTTCCGGCTCGGGATTGGGCGTTGCCTTTTTTATTCTAGGCGCACCCCTACTCGGGTTGGCACATTCCGGATTTTGGCAGTCCGTGGGAATTGTCGGGGCAGGATGGGGTGGCGCTGTTATGGTGTTGCTACTGATAGCAATCATCAGTCGTTACGTGAAAAATATTCTCGGTGTGTTGATCATGGGAGTAATGATCGGCTACATCGCAGGAGCCATCATACAGATTTTACAATACTTAAGTTCAGCGGAACAACTGAAAATGTTTTTCCTATGGTCGATGGGCTCCCTAGGACACGTTACAACCACGAAACTTCTTATCATGATTCCTGTGATTTGCGTGGGAATCATACTCGCAATCTATTGTATCAAAGCATTGAATCTTTTGTTGTTGGGAGAAAATTATGCTCAAACCATGGGATTAAATATTCGACGAGCCCGGACACTCATTTTCATATCGACGACATTACTCACCGGAACTGTAACCGCCTTTTGCGGTCCGGTAGGTTTTCTTGGGCTTGCCATTCCTCACGTGGCTCGAATGTTGTTCAATGATGCCGACCACCGGACGCTTTTACCGGGAAGTATATTACTAGGTATCATGGCCATGCTGCTATGTGATATTATTGCTAAAACACTCGTACTACCTATCAACTGTATCACCGCCTTACTAGGAATTCCGGTGATCATATGGGTTGTATATAAAAACCTTCGACCAGCATGATACAATTAGAAGCATTAACCTTAGGATACGGGCAACAAATTCTGCTGGACCACGTGTCTGCTAATTTGGACGGGGGCGGGCTAATCGCCCTGCTGGGACGTAACGGTAGCGGAAAAAGTACTTTACTACGGGCCACGGCCGGGCTAGGAACAATCAAGTCCGGGCGAATATTACTGGCAGGGAAAGACCTCGCCGAGTTGCGACCAGAGGAACTGGCTCGTACCGTCAGTTTCGTCACGACCGAAAAAGTACGGATTCCTAACCTGAAATGCCGGGATGTGGTTGCCCTCGGGCGGGCACCCTACACGAACTGGGTAGGACGTTTGCAACCGCAAGATCGAGAAATCGTTGCCAAATCCCTAGCATTACTCGATATGTCCGCCTACGCCGAACGAACGATGGACCAGATGTCAGACGGGGAATGCCAGCGAATCATGATCGCCCGAGCCCTCACACAAGATACTCCCATCATCCTGCTTGATGAACCTACCTCTTTCCTGGACCTACCGAACCGTTACGAACTGGGGATTTTATTGCAAAAGTTGGCTCACAAACAAAACAAATGTATCCTTTTTTCAACCCACGAACTCGACATCGCTCTCACGCTCTGTGATTCCATCGCCTTGATTGACCATCCGCATTTACATTATCTGCCCACACGCCAAATGATTAACAGCGGCCATATCGAACGCCTGTTTCGTAACGAGACTATCACGTTCGATCCGAAAGAATTGCGCATTCGTATACGATGAAAGGCCTCGAAACAGTAGGCGTTAAACCTGTCATTTATTGTCGATAATCATATAAAAAATATGATGCCCCCGACAGCCTGGATAAGATATTGAACGAGGCTCTCGTCAAGTGGGAATCGGTGTTTGGCACGGGTGCCGGAGAAAGTACCCTGGCCCTACGCTTCAAAGGAGTTGTGGAACGAGCCTACAAGCAATCCGGACAACGGGTTGCCATTCTTGTCGACGAGTATGACAAACCCCTGTTACAAGCCATCGGCAACGAGGAGCTTCAACGGGAATACCGCAACACGTTGAAACCTTTTTACGGGGTACTTAAAACGATGGACGGGTGTATCCAGTTTGCCATGCTGACGGGAGTGACCAAATTCGGTAAGGTAAGCGTGTTCAGTGACCTGAACAACCTGGAAGATCTTTCCATGTGGAATGAATACGTTACTCTTTGCGGTGTCAGCAATCAAGAAATACATGAAAATTTAGAAGAAGAACTACATGAATTTGCCAAGGTTCAAAATATGACATACGATGAAGTCAACGCTGAACTGGGAAAATGGTATGACGGGTATCACTTCACGCATAACTCTATCGGCATCTACAATCCGTTTAGTCTACTCAACGCATTCAAGCGGAAAGATTTCGGCAATTATTGGTTCGAAACGGGTACACCAACCTATCTCGTAGAGCTACTGAAACGCAATCATTATGATCTGGAACGCATGGCCAACGAGGAAACCAGTTCCGATGTCTTGAACAGCATTTACGGTGACGAACAACCCATCCCCGTGATCTTCCAGAGCGGGTACCTCACGATAAAAAGCTATGATAAAGAATTCGGACTATATCGCCTAGGATTTCCAAATAAAGAAGTGGAAGAAGGTTTTATCAATTTCCTGATGCCTTTTTACACCCGGTTCAACAAAATTGAAGCTCCATTTGAAATACAAAAATTCGTCCGTGAAATACGTGCAGGACAACTGGAGGCCTTTTTTAATCGATTGAAAAGCTTCCTGGCCGATACTCCTTACGAACTGATCAGCGAGCAGGAAAGGCATTATCAAAACGTGCTTTTCATCATCTTCAAATTGGTCGGTTTCTACACGGAAGTCGAGTACCACACTTCCGAGGGACGCGTGGATCTCGTGTTGAAAACCAAGGAGTATATCTACATCATGGAGTTTAAACTGAATGGTAGTGCCGAGGAAGCTTTGCAACAAATCCATGACAAGCATTACGCTCTACCATTCCAATCAGACAAGCGCAAGATATTTAGAATTGGGGTAAACTTCAGTTCGAAAACAAGGAATATCGAGAAATGGATCGTGGAATCTTGACGTACGAATTCATCCCGCCAAGAGACAACGCAGAAATAGATTCTATTCCACGAATTATTTCTTGGCGATGACTTTCAAAATCAAGAAACCTGGATTCCAAGTTTCCGGAAGTTCTTCGGGTGACCGAAAAGGACAAACACATCCTTTTCGACAAAAACGGTTTCATCAGACGGATTATTCATCACCAATGATTTATCGATTTTAGCATCATAGCGTTTTAAAGCAATCAATTTTAAGCCGAATTCTTCCTCGAATTTCGCATCACCTAATTTCCGCCCGATGAAACGAGACGGTATTTCCCACTCGATGATCAAATGATCGTCATCAACAACGTAAGAATCTATGGTTGTCCCCAATTCTACTTTTGTCGCGAAAAAATCGGCATATTCCCATTCCGGATTGATGGTTTCCGTTATTCCCATAGACTTTAGAATCACCTTATGCACCGGTGAAATGGCCCGAGCCACGATACGTTTCACGCCAAACTGTTTCAATAACGCAATGACAAACAGGGATGTCCCAAAATCTTTCCCGAATACAACGAACACCACGTCTACTTCTGTCAAAGGTAACGTTTGTAACGCCTGTTCATTTTTCACATCCAATGCCACGGTATTCGTGATGGAATCCTTGTATAAATTAATCTTACTGATGTCGGAATCCACTCCCAACACTTCGTTTCCCCGTTTGGTCAGACGCTGCGATAGTGCAAGTCCGAAATTACCTAATCCAAATACGATACACTTCATAATAATTTTCAATTGATTAAACGATTACGGTTTCATCGGGATACGTGTAAAGTTTTACTTCCTGATGACGAATGAAACAAGCCAAAAGGGTGATTAAACCTACACGACCGACAAACATAGTGAGAGCAACGACCATTTTACTTGCCACGCATAAATGGGGTGTCAAATCCAAAGTCAAACCCACCGTTCCCAAAGCTGAAACAATCTCAAAAACAGCCTGAGTCAAGGTTGCCTTCGGTTCTAAAACCACGATAACAAAAACAGCCAGAATGATCCACAGGATAGAAAGCATGATGATTGAATGTGCCCGGTTCACGTTCTCCCGAGTTAATTGACGATGCGCGATGACAACCCGATCGTTCCCCAGGAGATTCGCCCATATATTTTTTAAGGCAATCACGAAGGTAGTCACCTTGATACCACCTCCCGTGGACATCGGAGCCGCACCAATCCACATTAAGGCAATCGTGAGAAGGATTGTCGGAACGTGCAGCATGGGCATATTCACGTTGTTAAAACCTGCTGTACGAGGGGTGACGGCTGCCATAAAAGAAGTGGCAAATTTTCCCGTAAATGACATTCCATCCAACACGTTATGATTTTCAAATATCCAGAACAAGGCCGTACCCACAACAAGTAAGATTAAAGTGGTCGGTAGCACGATACGCGTTGTCGTACTCACGATACGGGGTTCGTAAACCACCTTGTAATTCATTCCCAACAAGCATTTGATCTTATTCCGAATACCGTAATGCAGGAGCCGCCCGTAATTGAACAAGATCGGGAATCCGATACCACCAAATATAATCAAAAAAGCCAGAATAACCTGCAAGCCATACAAATGCCTGATCAAAGGATCATAGAGATTACCCGGCAACGTGGAGAATCCCGCATTACAGAAAGCCGAAACGCCATGAAACAGGGCAAAAAAGAGTTTATTGTCAATTCCCACCACATCTTGTACTTGCACATAGACAAGGTAAACACCTATCCCCTCAATGATAAACGTAGTTAGGATGATGTACACGACCGTCCGGAAAATATCGCTCAAAGAGGCCTCATTCAACAGATTTTTCATCATGAACTGATCATGAAAAGAAGTCTCGCTCAAAAATGACATGGCAAAAAAGCTGGTAAAAGTCATCACTCCGATTCCCCCGACCTGAATCAACATGAGTAGCACGACCTGCCCGGTCAACGTGAAGGTGGTTCCAGTATCAACGACGGTCAACCCGGTCACACACACGGCACTTGTCGAGGTAAATAAGGCATCCGTGAAGCTAATCCCCTCGTACGTGGCATTAGGTAATCTCAGTAAGACTGCCCCGAACAAGATGATGAACAAAAAACTCGCGGCAAAAAGAACTTCCGCTTTTACCCGACTTCGTAGGACAACAAATAGCTGTTTCGAAAGTTGTATGATACTCAATAGTAATACCACGCCATACGTCAGAATCCGTTCGACTTTGAAAAGAAAGGGATTGGTTGCCTCGAAATCCGGTCGGTCAAAATGTTTGGAAAACAAGGTCAAGGCAAACAGAAAAAGTAATACCAACACTTCTATCCAGAATCCTTTTTCCGCTCGTAGTAGCCTGAAATTAAACAAAAACCGCAACAAACCAAGAACCACGAAAAGGCGTATGATAGCCCGATAGGTATAATATATCTCATGAGAATAATCAGCCGGCATATCAAAGCCGAAGCGATAAATGACTAAAATAATCGCAAGAAAAGAGGCCAGAAATAACAACACATTACTTACCAGCTCGACAATCTGTTTTACAGACCTATAAATTTTTCTCGCCCGATAACGAAGTTCCACTGAAAACATAACACCAACTTTTTTAATAAATAACGTTAAGTGATGATTTCAGGTTACACAAATTGTCAATAATTATTTACCCCGCTAGGTACCAAGCCTACAAAAACAGACTCCACCACAATTATTTCATAAATACAAAGTAAACAGCCAGCACCAAACAAACACAAGCAGCCAAGTGATTCCATTGAAAAGTTACGCCTTTGAAGAAAAGCATGGAGAAAATAATGAAGATGGTTAACGTAATCACTTCCTGAACCACCTTTAACTGCATCAGGGAAAAAGGTCCCCCGTTTCCAATGAATCCCAAGCGATTAGCCGGAACCTGGGCACAATATTCGAATAAAGCGATACTCCACGAAAACAGGATTACCCCGAAGAGAGGCCAGTTGTCAATCCATTTCATTTCTTGTAATTTCAAATGGCCATACCAGGCAAAAGTCATGAACACGTTTGAAACGATCAATAATAATATCGCATAAAGTCCTTGCATACTGTATTTATTTATCTATTTATAACCTTTCAGAAAACACCACAAAAATACAAATTCCAAAAGAAATTCATGGGATGGAGCACAAATATTATATTGCTCGACAATTCTTCCATCATTCATTCCATAAGGAAACTAATAGCACACTATATTGAAATATTTACAAATAAAATTTCCGTATTTTTGTGAAAAATATGAAGAACAATGAATAATTACAAGTATGTATGCACGTTGCTACTAGGATGGATAATGTGCATTGTATTGTTTTCAGCCTGCAAAAAGGATGTTTACGCTCCAAACAAAAATGAACCGGCAGAAGATGTTTTTGATTTTGCTACCACGGTTGATAAAAAACTGGACATTGATTACGGCATGAAAGGTAACAAAGCCGTATTCGAGGTGTTTACCGAAGATCCCATTGTCATAGAAAATGGAAAAGCTAAGAAAAAAGAAAATGTAAAGTCCATTTTAAAAGCTTACACGGACAATGCTTGCAAATATTCCGGTATTGTAAATCTCCCGACAGCCTGCACTAAAATCTATCTTTACTCGGAAAATTATATTTTACCGACCAGCGTGGAAATAGAAGTTGACAACTCGGATATTAAATTCAATTTAGAGGATTATAAAGATCACCTTCGTTCGTCCACATCACAATCCACCTCTCAATCCATAGCCGCAAACAAAAGTTTGTCCAGAGTGAACTCGGCAAACAACCCGTACAATATCCAATTTCTCGGGGGATATAATACTAATGGATTACCAGATTATATTCTAGGTGAAATACACAATGGAGAACTGTACCCGATGCCTGCTGTCATCCCTGAAGGGCTAGTAAATCGCCTAAACAACATTTTAGTAGCTCAGGATAATTCACACCTGGCCGTATCAACAAAAGTCATCAACACAAATATCGTGAAAGATGCAAGAATCAAACTGACATTTCTAGGAGAAGCTGCCGCTTACCGGAATGTTATCGGCTACTATTATTACAATACAAAAAATCCTCCAAGCGGGGAAGAATTAGAATTCCAACCTAAATATGTCGCTTTCCCAAATTGTTCTACCTGGGGATGGGATGCAGGAATCACAGACAATTATATGCCCCCGTTATATCCCGGCTACCAGATACAACTTAAATATTTTGACAAAAACGGAAAAGAGAGCGATATATTCCCGGCAGGAACCACCATCGGATGGTTTATGTTACCCGACGCATTTGAAGTCGGATCATCCGGCGGCAACAAAGTCAATCTCATGAGTCCTAGGCACGGAATCAGGTACTCCAATAATGAATTCAATTATGATGGCAAAAGCGTTTGCATAAGCCTGTATGACGAAAAAAGCAAAACCACGGTAAACGGCTTCGAAGATGGTGGTGACAATGACTACAGGGATGTTCTATTTTACCTGAACTCCACACCGGAAGAAGCCATTTATGACCCGAACAAACCAACAACCGACCCGGATGAAGAATACCCTCCCCTTGAAAGCGACCCGCTAGAAGGTACATTGGTATTTGAAGATTTATGGCCCAGCCAAGGAGATTATGACATGAATGACGTTGTCCTTACGTACCATACGGTTTTCACTACCGATAAAGATAATAAAATCACGGGGATCAAAGACATATTTACTCCGATCCATTCCGGAGGGGTTTTAAAAAGTGCTTTTGGCTACCAGCTAGATATGGACAAAAATAATATCAGCAATGTCAAGATCGATAACGCATCATCAACAGCCATTCAGAATAGTGGTATGGAAGTTAACCAGGAGCTACCGACATTCATGTTGTTCGATGATATCCAGCAAGCCGTTAAAAATGGTCCGATAACTGTTGTCCTCGAATTGAAGGGGAACAAAACGATACATGAAATCTCAAGGAAAAAACTCTACAACCCATTCATCTGTGTCAACACCAAAGGTTTTAACGCAACAAGCAAAGAGGCTCGTCGGGAAATCCATCTCACGAACTATCCCCCGACCCCGTTTGCCAATTTATCATTCTTCGGACGTAATAATGATAAAAGCTCATTGGATAAAGGAGGAAATCCTATCGGCCCCAATTACTATGTCGCCGAAGATAATTATCCCTTCGCAATAGATCTTCCTATCACGGATTACCAAATACCGGACGAAAGTGTAAAAATTGACAAGTTCTACCCGGAGTTCAGCAAATGGGCAAAAAGTAAGGGTGTAGAAAATCCTAATTGGTATAGATTCCCGACCCATAAATAAATTAAGATAGAATTACAAATGATTTCAGAGACAGCTTCCGGTCTCTGAAATCATTATACATACACACTTCTAAAGAACTTCCCATATTTAGCTTTAGCAAATCCTCTATATAAAAAAATAAGAATTTGAAGAGATTTCAGCCTGCAAACATTATCTTTGTCAAATAACGGATAAACTTTACCATCAAAGTGTAGCATTATGAAAGCGAACAAGATTCAGAAAATAGAGATCCGCAATATATGGGGAAAATATAATTTCCGGTGGGAGAATCTCAATCCCGACGTGAATATTCTGACCGGTATTAACGGTAGCGGGAAAACCACGTTCTTCAACATTATTGATGCCTTACTTTCGGCAGATATTAAACGCTTGAAATTATATAATATCGAAGCAGAGGTCACGATTGACGACACGTTGATCAGCTTCCGGAAAGATAGTACCCTAGCATCTGTAAAACAAAAATTAGCCGGAGTAAACTACTTAAAGATCAGTACATTTGATGTACCTATTCGCGACCGTCGGAAAATGGGTAAAGAAGATAGTCCCCTGCTTAGCGAATTGAAGGAAATCGTGTACAGCGTGGGCGAAAATAACAACTCGTTTTCTGATTATCGTCTTCGGGCCACGAACTTCCCGGATCAGGCGGAAAAGATTAACCGCAGGATTCGTAAATTCTATGACACGGTGAACCATCTGTTTGCCGGAACAGGAAAAACCATCGAAATTGACCCGATGACCAATCAAGTGGTTTTTCGGGATGGGAATGAAATTATACATCTCTACAAGTTATCATCGGGGGAGAAACAGTTATTGATTATCCTGCTCCGCGTGTTCTTGATGGACGAGCAACCCTATATCCTGCTCATGGATGAACCGGAAATTTCGTTACATATCGAGTGGCAGTACCGTCTTTTTGAAGAAATTCAAAAACTGAATCCACATTGCCAGATCATCACCTCTACCCACTCCCCGAGTTTATTCGGCGACGGCTGGGGCGACAAGTTGGTATTTATCGAAGACTTGTTAATTCAATAACCTTATTAATTTTAGGCATCTATTTGCCTTTT
>DYVS01000062.1:0-18254 GCA_020743075.1 Butyricimonas virosa
CAAATTCTTTCTGGAAAACATTACTTTAACTCGTAAAGAAGCAAGTAAACAACTGGATATTACCACGAGAACATTCCGGGATCACCTTATCCCCGGACAGCAAGAAGAATGGTCATTTGTTGTCAAAACAGAACAAGGGAAAGCCGTTATTGCGGAAATGATGGCAGGAATGTACGACGCCTCGCTGGATAAGATTCGTCCACATTACTGGAATTTCAATCCTGTCTATTCCACTTATAGCATAACTCCTAGGTGGAGATATAACGCTTATCCGCAAAACGGTTATTTAAGCGAACGTATCAAATGGACAAATGTCCCCGAATTTAAATATGACGTATTAAATCTATATGGTTTAAATCAGTTTGGATTCTCTAATCGGGCACAAATCATGGCAAGAGGATACGAGGGTGGTGTACCGGGAGCCTTAACGGAAGAAGCACAAACAGAAGACGCCGACATCGCATTTGCCGGAAAAGTTGCAGGAGTTTCCAGTTTAAGCAATTCGGATACGAAATTCTACACCAGAGGGCTATCTTCTTTTAAAGAATCCAGAGACGAAGCTCCGGCAGCCGATGAACTTGCCTCCCCGGAAATCAGACAAAATTTCCAAGAAACAGCTTTCTTCTTTCCCCAGCTTTTAACAGATTCAACCGGTAACGTTGTCATCAAATTTACAGTACCAGAATCAACCACCACGTGGAAATTCATGGCACTGGCTCACACGCCGACGATGCAATTCGGACAGATTGAAAAATCTGTCGTGACCAACAAAGAGTTTATGGTCAGTACAAATTTACCTCGATTCGTACGTACAGGAGACAAAGTCGTATTACAAGCTACAATCAGCAACCTCACATCAGAAGTACAACAAGGCGAAGCTTATCTTGAACTATTCAATCCTTCAACTGAGGTTGTAATCAACAAACAACAAGTAACATTCAATACAAAGCCTCAAGAGAATCAAACGGTCAGTTTTGAATTTACCGCACCCCAAAATATGGATTTACTCGGATGTCGTATTGTTGCCTCCTCCTCGAAATTTAGTGATGGAGAACAGCACGTACTACCCGTAGTTCCAGACGCCACTTTGGTCACTCAGGCACTCCCTATATTTACAAACCAACAAGGGCAACAAACATTCAAACTAAATGCCCCCAAAGGCATTACTCCCTACCGTCTGACCTTGGAACTCACGGCAAATCCAATATGGTATGCAGTACTGGCATTACCGACGATAAACACGCCACAAACAGATAATGTGACCGAGATCACGGCATCCTATTATGTCAGTACACTAGCCACGGCCATTGCTAATGCAAATCCACAGATCACAAATACGATCCGGCAATGGATGCAAAAACCGGATGCGGCACTGACCTCTCCACTAGAAAAGAACCAAGAATTGAAATCTATCCTGTTACAACTTTCACCTTGGGTAACCGAAGCCCAAAATGAAACTCAACAAATGCGTTCACTGGGAGAACTTCTGGATGTTAATCGCCAAAATTACATCTCGCAACAAGCGATCAACAAACTTGCCGAACTGCAAAACGAAGATGGTGGATGGTCTTGGTTTAAAGGCTTCACTTCCAGCACTTTCATGACAGAGAATGTGCTTGAAGCCATGGCAAGACTTGTCTCCCTAAATGTCACAAGTCACCCGGAACAGGTGAAAAAGATGCAAATCAAGGCGTTACAATTCCTAGATAAACAAATACAGGAATCATACAAATATGTGAAGACTGCCGGATATTCCCAGATCTTGTATCTATACACGCGTAGCGCGTACCGGGATATCCCATTAACAAATGCACTAGAAGCCCACAAGTATTATCTTGGTCAACTGAAGGCGTCGTGGACAAAACTTTCTCTTTATGAAAAAGCCTTGACAGCTATTGCCATGGAACGTTACGGGAAAACGGATATCGCAAAACAAATCATTCGCTCCCTGAAAGAATACTCCACGACAACACCCGAAATGGGAATGTACTGGGCAAACAATCGTTCTAGCCTGTTCACGAATTCTGCCATTCAAACCCACGTGGCCATCATGAGTGCCTTCCGGGAGATTGAAGGGAATTCCACGGACACAGAATTGATGAAACAATGGTTATTGCGGCAGAAACAAACCCAGAGCTGGGGATCAACCCCAACCACGGTAGACGCTATCTACGCCTTGTTACTCACAGGTAATAATCAATTAGCCTCACCAGAAGATTTGAGCGTCAAACTCGGAAATAAGAACTTGAATGTCTCCCCGGAAGAAACAACACTCGGTTATATCAAGCAAACTTTCACGGGTAAAGAAATTACGTCCAAAATGATGAACGTAACCCTTTCAAAAAAACAGCAACAAGCAAGTTGGGGTGGTCTATATTTACAATACTTTGAAAAACTAGATAAGATTACCAGTCATTCAAGCGATATCTCCGTGAAGAAAGATCTCTTCATCCAAAAAGAAAGCAATAATGGAAATACGCTGACGCCACTGGCAGGACAGAATTTACAAGTAGGAGACCGTATCTGTATCCGCATCACGGTAACTAATAACCAAGATATGCAATTCGTACATCTGAAAGATTTGAGGGCCGGATGTTTCGAGCCCACGGAACAGCTCTCCGGTAAGCGTTGGCAAGACAATATTAGTTACTACCAAGAAACCACGGATGTCGCAACAAATTTTTTCTTTGACTTCCTTCCAAAAGGCACGCACGTATTCGAATACACGGTATGGATTGCCCAAAGCGGGACTTATCAAGATGGCATTGCCACATTACAATGTGTCTACGCTCCACAATATTCAGCGAACAGTGATGCTGGAAGTGTCACCGTTCAGTAACCAAAAAGAAAAGTTGAGAATCAGATTCTCAACTTTTCTTTTTATGATCTTACATTTACTTCTCTTCCAGAATTAAACGGAAACCTGATCCATGTACGTTCTCAATTTTGATTGCCGGATCATCTTTAAAATACTTTCTCAACTTGGTCACGTAAACATCCATACTACGGGCTGTGAAATAATCGCTGGCCCCCCAGATCTCGTTCAATGCCTTATCGCGTTGTAACAGGCCATCCCGATGATAATATAATAATTCCAGCAAGCGAGACTCTTTCGGGGTCAACTTGATAACTTCATCACCCTTTGTAATCGTACGCAACTCCGTGTTAAACAAGTAAGCACCCAACTCGATCAATTTAGGTTTCACCTCTGCTTCTTCGTGTTCGCAACGGCTGAGAATAGCTTTAATCTTAAAGATCAACAACTCGGAATCAAACGGCTTAACAATATAATCATCTGCCCCAATCTCGTAACCTAATTTCATGTCATCCTTCATACTTTTAGCGGTGATATACACGAAAGGTACTGTAACGTCCAGCTCCCGAATTTTCTTACCTAAAGTAAAACCATCCATCTCGGGCATCATCACATCCAATAGACACAAATCGAACTTTTCCTTACGAAATGCTTCAAAGCCATCGACTCCGTTCGTGCAGTGTATCACATCGTAATCGGATAACTCCAAATAAGATTTCAGAACCGACCCAAAACAAGGATCGTCTTCTACCAAGAGTATTTTATGTCCCATATCTATTTATTTATATATTTACTATTTCAACTCTCCATTTTAAAAATAATCTCGACCTGAGTTCCCTTATTCTTCTTCGAGGTTAACTGGATCTCTCCGCCATGCAATTCCACGATTGATTTCGCATAGCTCAACCCCAATCCAAACCCTTTCACATTATGCACGTTCCCGCTAGGCATCCGGTAAAAACGTTTAAACACTTTATCTTGCGCCTCCTTCGGAATTCCGATTCCCGTGTCCCGAACTCCAATAATAAAACGGTTCCCCTCCTGTTTCGTGTATATGTATATATTCAACGAATCATGGGAATATTTGATGGCATTATCAATCAAATTACAGACAACATTCAGCATATGTACCTCGTCCGCAGATATTACATAACCTTCCGGGTCTAGTTCGGCTCGAATCACTCCCCCCTTCTCTTCGACTTGTAGTCTGAAATGTTCTACGGCCTCATCCACCAGCACGTTCAAGTTTACAGGAACTTTTTTCAAATGTACTTCTCTCCGGTCCAACTTCGCCTGCAACAAGATTCTTTCCACGTATTTATTCATCCGCTCGTTCTCGTTACGGATCATTGAATTAAACTTCAATATCTGTGTTCGATCGTTCAACACCTTCTCTTTCTCAATAGCAGACGTAGCCAGAGAAATCGTTGCCAACGGGGTCTTGAACTCGTGTGTCATGTTATTGATAAAATCATTCTTGATCACGGACAATTTCTGCTGCCGCATGATAATCACGATCGTAATAATGAACACGCTCATCAAACCAATAATACAAAAACCCGAAGCGATAAACATCCATCCCATATTATTATAGAAAAGAGAATCCTTCGTGTCAAACATCACACACAGGTTAGCATCTTTCGTGGTCTGGTCATTGGGGAACAATTCCACGTAATAGAATCCTTTTGTTCCCTTTTCCTTGATATATTGCACGATTTGCTCCCGGGTCATAATCTTCCACGTGAACGGGTTATCAATTCCAGTATTGATCATTTCCTCTTTCAAGTAAGGATTCAAATCAACGTTCTCCAAACGTTTCTCCACCTGCGCCATCTGCGGGTCTTTCTCCCTCAAATAACGAATCACAAACTCCCGTACCAGATCCATCATTCGCTGACGTTCCAACGAATCGGCTAATCTTTCGGCCTCCGATGTCGCAGAACGCATCACTTGATAAAGAATATTATTATCCCGATCCGTTTCCAAGATATAGCCGGGGCCTATCCGTCCTCCCGGATTCATGAAAATCCTCAACATGCTAGAGATATTTCCCCCTTGCCCTTCTCCGACTTTACCTTTAGAGAAGGCAAGCGAAAAAAGAGAGATTTCGTTATTACCCGAGTCTTCATCCGCCAATACAGAATCCTGAGCATGATTCATCGTAGAAATAACTTCCTCCACCTGCGTGTAGCGTTCTTTCAAATCATTAAAAAGACGGATATTATTGGTTTGCTCGACCAGATTAACAGCTTTCCCTAAAACATCGTATACCTTTGAGGTGAAACGAGCTTCCCCTTCCCGCATGCTATATTTCATCCAAATCCACTGCACGCTCACCACCGCTATAAAAGCGATAAGCATAATGATAGATAATATTCTGATTATTATTTTTTTAATCATAAGCTGCCATATACAATCAGCGAAAATAGCATTTTTTATTTCATCATGCAATGACTTGAAAAGAAAATATCATGAAAAAGAGGTACCCGGGTAAGGTACCTCTAAAAAACAACTAAGTAATAAAAACGGGAAAATTAAAACCACCATAATGGTTTTATGCTTTATTTTAGTTTGCTCTCTAACACTTTGTAAATGTTACTTTCTTTATTTTCAACTGTCATTTTGTTGAACAGTTTCTTTTGCAAATCCAAACTATCCACTAACTGGTCTTTAATCAAAAATAAAGAAATTTCTTTACGCGGGTTAGCAACAATCAAATCTCTTGTCCAATTAGCTTGTTTTTTCAGAAAACGTTGTTTTTGCAACTGATGAATACCCAACATAACTTCATCATCCTTGGAAAGTTTTTCTTTTTTACTGATCTTTTCAATACGCTTGTCAATCTTGGCAATATCTTCACCAAATCTTTCCTTGTACATTTTCTTGATTTCCTTGTATTCGTCCATCAAGCCTGAACCGTCAGCTTCAATTTGATCCGGGAATTTGATTTTACCTTTGATCCAGATCATATCTTTGGTATCCAAAATGGCCTCAACAGTAGCCTTCCCATCAATATCAATCCATACTCTTCCCGGAATTTTAAACTGATCTGTTCTCAAATCTATTTTACCATCTTTCACCTCTTGTTGAGCCAAAATCGTCAAGCCCGGTTCTCCCGGCATCTCGGCCAATAATTTTACAGTTCCGTTCAGTCCTTCTACTTCTCCCCGTACTTTCACAGTATCACTATCGCATGCACAGAACAAAAGTGTGGCAAGTGCTAAAAATAAACTAAATCTTTTCATAATAAATAAGTTTTGTCTCCCATTCATGTTTTACATGAATGCAAATTTCATCTGTTATTTTATCAAGCTCCTATAAATAAACATACATCACAGCGAGCAATATTACTCCCTGTAAACATGGACAAATATACAAAAAAATTTATAACCCCACACTTCTTAAAAGTAATTTAGCAGAGCTTGATGGTTTTGGCGCATCAACATCAACAATCCGCCCCTCCGGATCGATCAGCATATAGCGAGGCATTACAGTAACCATATAACGAGAATAGAAGGCATACGTGTTGTTTATGACATAATGTTCTCCGGGGAGATTTTTCACTTGTCCCAGCCATTGGGAAGGTCCCATGCAAAAAGTAGCGAAAAGAATATTCTTATCCTTATACTCTTCAGCAAGCTTTTCCCATTCAGCCCGAACATCTTCATCCATCTCTCCATAGCCAGAAGCCCAAACGGATATATACAAGAATTCACCTCTCAAATCTTTTAAATACAATGCCTTTCCATTACTATCTTGCAAAGAAATATTTGGAGCAGTTGCCCCTGGTGATAACTTACGCCAACGGTCAACCAGCTGTTTTATTTTCACCATTTTACTGGTATCAGACACTTCATTCCAACATACAGCTAATAGATAATCGGCATCTTTTAACCCGTTTTCTTGAAAATAATTATAAACGACCTCGGATAATAAATAATCCCGCACCTTTACACTACTTACATTTGCCCGAATATAATTAACCAAGCGACGCATATTGAAATTTTGCCCCTTATAATAAATATAATTCAAAACAAAGCGTTGATAGCAATCAAAGGCTAACATCTCCTCGTTGTTAATGTCGAATTCAGACACGAAATTATCATACAATATCCCCGGTTTATACAGTGTATCAAAGGCCACATGACTACGAGGATAATGTATTGCCTGCTCCGCAACGCGATACCTGATGCGCTCCCGTTCCTGTTTCGTGAATTCTTCTCCTAAATTCTTTGCTTCCAACAAAACAATATTAGTATTGATATTCTCCCGCATCCTATTCACAAAATCCTTCTCGTTCAATTTATATAAATTAGGATCATAAATGAAATATCGATTTTGTTGTTCCTTCAAATAAAGATTAATTGCGCTCAATGTACCTTTAAACTGCAAGGAATTAGACACATTCCTCACGTTATTCATACTAATTTCTAAATCTTCTCCAGGTGTTAAAAAAACTTGAATCGAATAAGGAATGAAACGAGCATAGGTACCCTTTTCCAGTTCTATCTTACCGGAAAAATAATGTTTCTCATCTAGGCGGAACTTATAAAGACTATCGTTTACTTGAAAATAAACAACAGTATCACCTGTCTCGACCCGGCCCGACACTTGCACGCTTCTATTACGAGTACAAGCAACAAAAAGAATAATAATTATTATACCTACAAAACTCCTCATGCGTCAACACATTAATTTTTAGAGTACAAAGATATATATTCAGCAAAAAACTATGTGTTAAAAAAAAGGTAAATAAAAAAGGCAACCACCCGGTTGCCTTTTTGCATATCTTAACAGATAATTATTTTGTTATTGCAATGAAGTCATTGTTTTCAAAGAATTTGGCAAATTCCATATCGGTTGCAGCCAATTGTTTGAATGAACCATCCAAAGAACATGCTTTTCTCAAGTTCTCGATTACCGCAGTTGCATCATTGGTTCTAGCACCAATAACAGCTTTCAAGTAATAAGACATCGGACATTCTTTGTTTTCAGCATTCAATTTTTTCAAGGCCTCATTATTATTCCCAGCAAGCACGTTAGCTAAAGCAGCATTCACGCAATTGCATTGACCGAAATAATTTACAGCAGCAGCATAATCTCCGCTCTTGATAGCCACGATACCTTTGTTATAGTTCACCTCGTCACCAGCACCGGTAGCAGCACCAAAATAAATTTCAGCTTGTTTCAAATCGCCATTCTTCAAAGCTACAGCACCCAAGTTGTTTTGAACAACCGGATTGTTAGCTGACATTGAGTTGGCTTTATTGAAATTAGACTGAGCAGCAGCGATATTTCCCATTTCAAATTGAACCATACCTGCATCGTTGAAACCTCTCCAGTCATTCGGGAATTGTCTCATGCAAGTTTCATAGATAGCCAATTTGTCATTGTTGTTATCGAATAAAGTCGCAGAATAAAGTAATTCCTCAACATTCAATTCAGCAGGACTTGATTTAGCTAAAGCTTTCAATTCATCATCTGATTTACCAATCAACTCGGTATTTACAACAAACAAAGATCTTCTTAATTTTGGAAGGATTTGATCAGCAACAACCGCAAAAGCAGAAGCAATATTTCTGATCTCTCTCTCTCTTACTTCAGGATCAGAGTGCATAGACAATACGCGAAGGATCAATTCCTTATCTTGGATATTTGATTCTTCCATAGCTTTCTTGAATCCATCCCAGTCTTCAGCTACAACAAAATTCTTGAAGAAATTCTCGTCTTTATATTGCTCAACTTTACCTTTCTTCATTTGCTTTTTCAAGAAAGTAGAAGAACTCTTTTCACGTTGGTTAGCTAATTTCTCGTTGAAGTCATAAGCACCATCAGGAGAAGCATATGATTTGACATCAATTCCATTCAAGTTCATATTCTCTTTTGCAGCAGCTTCTTTGATATAAGCCTCTAACTTTTTCATTTCCTCAGAAGTCATTTCTTTGGAACGAATGTTTGCAGAGTTTATCAAATAATAGATAGCAGCCTCTTCTTGTTGTTTGATAATCCATTGGAATTTATCCTCTCCGACTGAAGTTGCAGGAGCGTTCACTACCAAAGTTTCAGTAGCAATCACACCATCACCAATTTTTCTCGGATCGAATTTCACGGTCTTGGCGCCTTTTGCCCCGGTAATATCGATTTCCAAATCAGAAAGTCTCATTGCATCCTCGTAAGGAATACGGCTCATGTAAGAAACGGTCTTACCAGCTTCGTAAGGAATCACTTCTGCATTACCCTGAACTTTCTCTCCTTGGATAGCTTTCATTTCATAAGCTTTCTCTCCTCCTTTGAAACGCAATACAGGAGTAGCCTCAATAGCCACTTTTTTGTTAAAATATTTAGCCGGGAAAGTTACGTCTATCTTCAAATCAACCATTCCTCCTTTAGCCACTAATGTCTCCGGAGTAACAGAATACGTGATTTCTCCTGCACGTTTCTTCATTTTATTCAATGAAGAACAGGACACAGTTATTAACCCAGATAAGGCAACAACGGCAACAAAACCTAATGTTTTTTTCATACTCGTCTTAATTTTTATTGTAATACTCAAATTAGTTCACTTCCTTTTTCACAAAACAAATGTATAAATTTTTATTAATATATAAAAGGCTACACAAATTTTGTACCAAAAACTAATGAATTTTATCCAAAATCAGTTTCTCCGCTCTTTCCAGAGCTTTACTAACCCCCTCAGGATTTGATCCTCCGGCAGTTGCGAAAAATGGTTGTCCACCGCCACCACCTTTAATTTCTTGAGCAGCATCCTTGACGATCTGCCCGGCATGCAATCCGAAGTCTTTCACCAGAGTATCACTGAACATCACGGTCAAATGAGGCTTATTGTTAAAGACACCACCAATCACCAGAATAAGGTTATTCAACTCCCCTTTTAGTTGAAAAGCAATATCTTTCACATTTGCCGGGGGCATCATAACCGTCTTCACGATCATGTTAATATCACGGATTACACGCTTTTCGTTCTTCCACCCTTCTTTCATGATCCGTAAACTCTCCTGCGTGAATTTTTCGACATCTTTCTTTAACCCCTCGTTTTCGTTCAACAGTTCTCTAACATTCTCTAATACACCTCGATTAGACTTAAACATACTATCAATTTCCTTCATCATCTTGAAATAATTCAAGATATATTCTTCCGCCTTCGCTGCCGTAATGGCTTCTATACGACGAACCCCGGCAGAAACGGAACTCTCTGAAATAATCTTGAAGAACCCGATTTGACCCGTGGCATGGGCATGCGTACCTCCACACAATTCCACAGATTCCCCAAATTTCACCACACGAACCAAATCCCCATACTTCTCTCCGAAGATGGCCATTGCACCCATTTTCTTGGCTTGTCCGATAGGTATAGCCCGACTTTCTTCCAACGGGTAATTTTTACGAATTTCCCGGTTCACGATAGCAGCAACTTTCTCCAACTCTTCGTCGGTCACCTTTTGGAAATGGGAAAAGTCAAAACGCAAATACTCGTCACTCACGTATGATCCTTTCTGCTCCACGTGCGTTCCCAACACTTTCCGCAAAGCATAATGCAACAAGTGAGTTGACGTGTGATTATTTTCCGTGGCAATCCGTTTGTCCAAATCCACCTTTGCCGTGAACACTTGAGTCAAATCCTCCGGCAAATGGTCTGTTATATGAACAGTCAACCCGTTTTCTTTATGAGTATCTAAAACATTAATTTTTTCAGTTTCTGAAATCAACCAGCCGCGATCACCGACCTGTCCACCACTCTCCCCGTAGAATGGAGTTATATTAAACACCAATTGATAAAGTGTTTTCCCTTTCGTACTCACCCGGCGATAGCGAGTAATCTGCACTTCTGTTTCAGTGTAATCATACCCCACAAACTCCTGAGTATCATCGGAAATCAATTCCACCCAATCATCCGTATTCACGGCAGCAGCCGAACGGGAACGCTCTTTCTGAGCTTCCATCTCGGCCTTGAACTCCCGACGATTTACCACCAATCCGTTTTCCTTCAAAATTAATTCGGTCAAATCCAATGGGAAACCGTAAGTATCATACAACTCAAAAGCCACATTCCCCGGTACGGTCAAGAAATCTTCCGCCTTGGTTTTCTCAATAATCTTATCCAGTAATTTTATACCCTTATCCAACGTACGCAAGAAAGCATTTTCTTCTTCCTGTATTACCCGTTCAATCAATACCCGCTGGGAAGAGAGTTCCGGATAGTGTTGCCCCATCACCTCAATTAACACCGGCACCAACTTATACATGAATGCATCCTTCTGATCCAAGAATGTATAAGCATATCGAACAGCTCGACGTAAGATTCTCCGGATCACGTAACCGGCTTTCACATTCGAAGGCAACTGCCCGTCTGTAATTGAAAACGCAATCGTACGCAAGTGATCCGCGATCACCCGCATTGCGACATCTGCGGCCGCATCTTTCCCGTATTCTTTACCGCTCAATCGGGCAATCTCCCCGATGATCGGAGTAAATACATCCGTGTCATAATTGGACGTCTTTCCCTGTACGGCCATACACAAACGCTCGAATCCCATCCCCGTGTCCACGTGATGACTGGGCAAATTCTCCAAACTACCATCAGCCTTACGGTTATACTGCATAAACACCAGATTCCAGATCTCGATCACTAACGGGTTATCCTTATTCACCAGTTCTCGCCCCGGCTTTAATGCTCGTTCGGCTTCCGGGCGCAGATCTATGTGAATCTCCGAACAAGGTCCGCAAGGTCCCATATCTCCCATTTCCCAGAAATTATCTTTTTTATTCCCGTACAAAATCCTATCTTCAGGCAAATACAATTTCCAATACTCCAACGCCTCTTTATCTTCTTCTAAACGATCATCCTTACTTCCCTCAAAAACGGTTGCATACAATCGATTTTTATCCAACCCCATCTCTTCTGTAAGAAACTCCCAAGCGTAAGCGATCGCCTCTTTCTTGAAATAATCACCGAACGACCAGTTACCCAACATCTCGAACATCGTGTGATGATAGGTATCATGTCCCACCTCCTCCAAATCATTGTGCTTTCCGGAAACACGCAAACATTTCTGGGAATCCGCCACTCGGGTTGCTTTCGGACGCACATTTCCCAGAATTATATCTTTAAATTGATTCATTCCGGCATTCGTGAACATCAAGGTCGGGTCCCCCTTGATCACCATCGGTGCCGATGGTACTATTGTATGTGATTTCTTCTCAAAAAAATCTAAAAATCTCTGTCTGATTTCTGCTGATTTCATACCTTCTAAATTTAAAAATGACATACGCAGATTCTATCTTTCACTCGCTATCAACTCCATGCCTATTGCCCTAATCCTCGCTCGAAAAGAAATTCAGATCCCCTTTTTGACATCCTTCCTACCAAGCGCATTTCAACCGGGATCATCATGCTATCACTTTGATCTGCCTTGTTTACCAAGTTGCAAATTTAGATTATTTCTTTAACTTTGCATCGCAAACACTATTTTTTATTAGCAACTATGCGAAAAGCAGGGTATCATTTCAATTCGGACACATTATCTTTTGATAAAATAGAATCATCTTTAAGAAAAAGGCTCTGGAGATTATTCAAGAAATTCTTTTCCAGTTTCTCCTTAGCTATTGTCATGCTATACTTGGTATATGCTTTCATTGATTCCCCAAAAGAAAAACTTTTAAAACGGAAATACGAGGAAGTTCTCACTCAATATAGTTTATTAAGTAACAAGGTAGAACACTTGGATAATGTCTTAAAGGACATGGAATCCCGGGATGATAACATTTATCGGGTGATCTTCGAAACCGACCCGATCCCGTCATCCATTCGCCGGGCAGGTTCCGGGGGAGTCGACCAATACGAACATCTGAGACAAATTGACAACGCGGATCTGATTATCGGGACAGCCAAGAAAATAGACGAATTATCAAAAGCGATCTATATTCAAAGTAAATCCTTTGATAAGATCGAAGAGCTGGCTAAAAACAAAATCGACATGCTAGCCTCCATTCCGGCAATCCTTCCGGTATCGTTGAAAAACAAAAATACACACCAAGTAACCTCTTCATTCGGCTACCGGATGCACCCGATATACAAAACCCCAAAATTCCATGCAGGCATGGACTTCACGGGTACCATCGGAACACCAATCTACGCGACAGGCAACGGGGTAGTTATCGAAAGCAAGTTTGACAAGGGATATGGCCGTCACGTGGTAATAGACCACGGATTCAGTTACAAAACGCTGTATGCCCATATGGATAAAATCTTGGCCAAAAAAGGCCAAAAAATCAAGCGAGGTGACGTTATCGGATATTTGGGAAACACCGGACTATCCACGGGACCTCACCTACATTATGAAGTACGGAAAAATGACAAGCCGATAGATCCCATAAACTTTTATTTCAACGATCTCACCCCCGACGAGTTCGAGTTGTTAGTGGAGACCGCAAATAACACGGGACAAAGTATGGACTGATCCGATTCTAAATTTTAGATTTAGAGATTCTAAATGAATGTTTAACACCGAAAAACGAAATTTGAAATGCTCATTTTCAATTTTCAATTTTCAATTTTCAATTAAATCATGGTGGCTGAAGAATCATTAAAGTTGTATTATTCTATCGGAGAAGTAGCCGAGATGTTCGGCGTCAACACTTCCTTGATCCGATTCTGGGAAAAAGAATTCGACGTAATTAAACCCCACAAAAACAAAAAGGGGAATCGTCAATTCACGAAAGCAGATGTCGATAACTTCCATTTGATCTACCATCTGGTTAAGGAAAAAGGAATGACACTGAAAGGAGCCCAACAGCAACTCAAAAACCGGAAAGATGAAACGGAATTACACTTTGAGGTAATAAAACGCCTGAAAAGAATTAAGGAAGAATTGTTATCCATTAAGAGCCAACTACCATAATCATTCTAAATTCTACATTTTAAATCTTAAATTCCCTGTATGTATATAAAAGAGATTATTTCGCTCATAGAAGACTATGCCCCGTTAAAACTTCAGGCAAGCTTCGATAATTCCGGATTACTTTGCGGGGATCCGGAACGGGAATTAACATCCATACTACTATGTATTGACGTTACCGAAGAGGTTATCAAGGAAGCGATTGACAAGGGACACAATTTAATAATCTCACACCATCCGCTCATTTTCAGTGGGCTAAAACATATTACTCCGGCAACTTACGTGGAGCGCTGCGTGATTGATGCCATCAAACACGACATCACTATTTACGCCGCACACACGAACATGGACGTGGTATCCAACGGTGTAAGCGGACGTATGGCAGATAAACTCGACCTGTACCATCGGCAGATTCTTCAACCGGAAGGCGACCCGATGACTGGTAACGGATTCGGGATTATCGGTGAATTACAACACCCCGTTGAAAGTATGGCCTTTTTACAGCAAATAAAAGAAATATTCCGGTGTGATCGGTTACGTTACACTACACCTCATATATTCTCCATACAACGGGTTGCCGTTTGTGGTGGAGCCGGAGCCTCCTTCTTCAAGCAGGCCCTAGCCGGACAGGCCGACATATACATCTCCGGGGATTTCAAATATCACGACTTTTTCCTCACGGAAAACCGTATTATGATTGCCGATATTGGCCATTACGAAAGCGAACAATTCACAAAAGAGATATTTTATGAGATACTTACAAAAAAAATATCTAAATTTGCGGTTCAGTTTTCTGAGATTAATACAAATCCGATTAAGTATTTATAATATATGGTGACGAATAACAATGAGAAAATGCAAGAGCTGACAGTTGAAGAAAAACTGCAGAACCTGTATGAATTACAAAGAATTGACACCGAGATCGATAAAATCAAGACTCTACGGGGAGAATTACCGTTAGAAGTTCAAGACCTTGAAGACGAGATCGCGGGATTGGAAACACGTATCGAAAACTTGAAGGTTGAATTAGGTGAACTTGACAAAACCTCTTCCACTCGGAAAATGGATATCAAGAAAGCCGAAGAAGCGATCAAAAAATACAGTGAACAATTGGATAACGTTCGCAACAATCGCGAATACGATGCTTTAAGCAAGGAAATCGAATTCCAGAAACTGGAAATTGAATTACAGGAAAAGAGAATCCGGGAGGCTCAAAAAGCAAAAGCAGAAAAAGAAGCGCTAATGGAAGAATCCAAAAAGCGTTACGAAGACAAAGTATCTGACTTGGAAGCTAAAAAAGGTGAATTGAACGACATTATCAATGAAACTCACAAGGATGAAGAGTCTCTGCAAACCAAATCGGAAGAACTTGCAGCAACCATCGATGAACGTCTATTGACCGCATATCGCCGTATCCGCTCCAACGCCCGTAATGGATTAGCCGTTGTTACCGTGGACCGTGATGCGTGTGGTGGATGTTTCAACAAGATCCCGCCACAGAGACAGTTAGACATCCGTTCTCGGAAGAAAATCATCGTCTGCGAGTACTGTGGTCGTATTCTCATCGATAAATACATCTGTGACTACGACGGTTCGCAACAAAAAGCAGACCTTGAAGCTCTCCTGGATGCACAAAAGAAAAAAGGAAGAAGACTTAGAAAATCAGAAGAATAAAAAAACAAGGCTGCTCGACAAGGCAGCCTTTTTACGAATATATAATTTTAATCTGAATTAAAATGATCCCAACAAACTACGATCCGCGAACGAGCGAAGAGAAATGGTATCAATATTGGTTGGAACACAGATTTTTCCACTCCACTGTTGATAAAAAGAGAACTCCGTATTGTATTGTAATCCCGCCACCTAACGTCACGGGAGTCCTGCACATGGGACACATGCTGAACAACACGATACAGGATGTACTCGTCAGACGCGCACGTTTACTCGGTAAAAATGCTTGTTGGGTTCCGGGAACCGACCATGCCTCCATTGCCACAGAAGCTAAAGTTGTAGCCAAACTTAAAAGTGAAGGCATCGAGAAAAGGGACCTTTCCCGAGATGAGTTTTTAAAACACGCTTGGGCATGGACTGAAAAACACGGGGGAATCATCCTCGAACAGTTGAAACGACTGGGTGCATCCTGCGACTGGGACAGAACTTGTTTCACGATGGACGAGATTCGTTCTGCCAGCGTGATAAAGGTATTTATCGACCTGTATAACAAAGGACTTATCTATAAAGGAGTCCGAATGGTTAACTGGGATCCGTCGGCCAAAACAGCCGTATCCGATGAAGAGGTTGTTTACAAAGAAGAGCATAGCAAGTTATATCACTTACGTTACCGCATTGACGGAACAGAAGACGAGTATATCACTATTGCCACGACCCGCCCGGAAACCATTTTGGGTGATAGTGCCGTGTGCGTGAATCCCAACGACGAGCGATTCCGCCATCTGGCCGGGAAAAAATGTATCGTACCCTTGGTAAACCGGGTGATTCCGATTATCCAAGACGAATACGTGGATATGGAATTTGGTACCGGAGCATTAAAAATCACCCCGGCACACGACATCAATGACTACGAGATCGGTTATAAACACCATCTCGAAACTATCGATATTTTCAACGATGACGGTACATTAAACGAGAACGCCCAGCTTTTCGTAGGTAAAGATCGATTTGTTGTGCGTCAAGAAATCATCTCCGAATTGGAAAAAGCGGGTAACCTGGTAAAAATAGAAGACTACAATAACAAGGTAGGATATTCCGAACGGACCAACGTGGTTATCGAACCCAAGCTATCCATGCAGTGGTTCCTAAAAATGAAGGAACTTGCCAAACCCGCTTTGGACGCTGTCATGAACGATGATATTCTCTTGACCCCGGCGAAATACAAAAACACCTATCGCTACTGGATGGAAAACGTAAAGGATTGGTGTATCAGTCGACAATTATGGTGGGGCCACCAGATCCCGGTTTATTACCTACCCGACAGCAATGATTACGTGGTAGCCGAGAACATCACGGAAGCCGTCGGATTGGTAAAGGAAAAATTCGGCAAAGACATTTCGGCTGAGCAATTACGCCAAGATGAAGATTGTCTGGACACGTGGTTCTCATCTTGGTTATGGCCCATCTCTGTATTCAACGGGATACTAGAACCGGACAATGAAGATATTAACTATTATTACCCGACAAATGACCTGGTATCCGGACCGGATATCCTGTTCTTCTGGATGGCAAGAATGATCATGGCCGGTTATGAATATCGCCGCGAGAAACCGTTCTCTAATTTGTACCTCACGGGAATCGTTCGGGATAAACTTCATCGTAAGATGTCCAAATCCCTCGGTAACTCTCCGGACCCGATTAATCTGATCAACCAATACGGGGCAGACGGAGTACGAGTTGGTATGTTATTGTGCGCACCAGCAGGGGGAGACCTTCTCTTTGATGAAAGTCTTCCGGAACAAGGACGTAATTTCACAACTAAAATATGGAATGCATTCCGCTTGGTCAGCAACTGGAAAGTCGCAGACTTGGAACAACCGTTACATTCCAAATTAGCCCTTGAGTGGTTCGAACAATATTTGAACAAATGCAAGGAAACCTTGAACATGCAATTCGAGCAATACCGGATCTCCGAAGCACTGATGACCGTGTACACCGGATTCCGCGACGAGTTCTCCTCTTGGTTACTGGAAATCATCAAACCGGGATTCGAACAGCCGATTGATCAGACTACTTATAACAAAACTATTTACCTCTTCGAGGAAATGTTACAATTGCTTCACCCATTCATGCCGTTCATCACGGAAGAAATCTGGCAGAACTTGAGAGAGCGGAAAGACGGAGAAAGTATCATGGTTTCCGTGATGCCAAGCCCCGGAAAATACGATGACAACTTCTTGAATACCTTTGAGAACATGAAAGAAGTCATCGCCGGAATCCGTACGATTCGCAAGCAAAATAACATCGCCTTCAAAGATGCAATCTCTTTGAGGGTTAAAAGTAACGATCGTTACCCGCTACAATTCGAAAGCATTATCTGTAAAATGGGTAATATCCAAGATGTAGAAATGGTGAGTGACACGGTAAAAGGTGCATGGAGCTTCATCTGCGACACGGTGGAATATTTCATTCCCGCTGTCGGAGAAGTCAACACGGAAGAAGTAAGAGCCAAACTGCAAGCAGATTTAGCATATGCCCAAGGCTTCCTGGCATCCGTGATGAAAAAACTCTCTAACGAGAAATTCGTTAGCGGTGCCCCCGCCCAAGTTGTCGAGAACGAACGCAAGAAACAAGCTGATGCCGAAGCAAAAATCAAAGCCATAGAACAGCAACTGGCAGAGTTAAGATAAATCAACTCAAAACAAACAAACCCCAAAATCTCCGGTCAATGGTAATTTGCCGGAGATTTTTTATACCCTTTACCCTCCTCCACTTCTCCCTCAAAAAGAAATCCCCGTTTAAACAGAACTTCACTCCTGTCAGTACACGATTCAGACAGAGTTAATACCAGA
>DYVS01000063.1:0-2552 GCA_020743075.1 Butyricimonas virosa
ACTAGCCAACGCTTGATAGGCACTAAAATTCACAGATCCTGTCACGGCATAGGATGCTCGTAATTTCAATCGATCCAACCAAGCTATTCCTTCCATAAACTTCTCTTGATTAATGTTCCAACCTAAACCAAAAGAATAAAAAGGAGCAAAACGTTTATCACTACCAAAATCCGAAGCCCCATCTACACGATAAGAAATATCCGCAAAATAGCGCCCATCATAAATATAATTCACGTTTCCGGTCAACCCAAGGCGTCTTTTTACCGACTCTGAACCTGCTGGTTTTCCATTTTCTTCATATTGTAAAGCCATGGACAACATTTTCAAATTTGCCTGAGGGAATCCTTCCATTGTAAAAGTATAAGATTTAGATTCCGACTGAGCGAGATTGTAATTCACCCCCACATATACTTCATGTTTATCGGCAAAAATCTTTGAATAACTCAATGTTATATCCCAGTCATAGCTAAACCCTTTATCTGAAAAATAAGTATACTTTCCTCTTCGGAAAATCTGATCATCCGTATAATCCTTAAAATCAGAATGCTCTGCCGGTTTGAAGTTATCTCCATCACCCACAGTTTTGGTCAATCCGATTCGTGAACGTAAAGTCATATCCTTCCAAGGTTTCCACTCTATAGCAAAATTGTCCGTTATCGTCGTTACCTTCTTCTGATTTACCAGATCCAATGTCGCATCATATAAAGGATTTGCTGGTCCTGGATTAAACAAATCATTTGTCTCTTCCAATTCCTTCATGACCTCTCCTTTTTCGTCTTTCCCCGTCCAATAAGGATTCAATTTCACGTATTGATCAAACGAACCGTAAGGTGATTCATTCGCTTCACTTAATCCTACCTCTAAACTATTTCGAAATAACAAAGACCCAAATTCATAAACCAAATCCACATTCCCATTAAAAGTTTTACGATCTGAACCTTTCATTACACCTTTAACATCATTGTACAGCACTGATGCGGAATAGCGAAAACCACCTTCACCACCCCCCTCTAAACGAAGATTGTGTTTATGGCCAACACCCGTACGTAAAGGTTTAGATAACCAGTAAGTATCAACCCCTCTCGCCACGGCTTCTTTTACTCTCGTGTAACGTTCCTGCAAACGCATGGTCTCATTAGAAAACTTTCCTTCATAAAGCCCGGCATCCACTTCCAATTGTAACTTTTCCCGTGCATTCAGCAAATCGTAATCAGTCAGATCCGGAACTTCTACATTTAAACTTCCCCGATAAGACAAACGTAACTTCCCCACTTCAGGACGTTTGGATTCAATCACGACAACCCCATTGGCACCGCGAGAACCATAAATAGCGGTTGCAGAACCATCTTTTAACAAGGTTACAGAACTGATATCTTCATCATTCAAATCCAACATCCGTTGTAACGTAATCTCAAAACCATCCAAAATGATTAAAGGTGTATTTAAATTAGATGTCTTTGTTTCATTTTTCAAATCTTCCACGGTAGGCAGACTTGATGTACCACGGATTTGTACCTCCGGTAAATGATTGGGATCAGATCCGTACGTATTATCCTCGATAATATTAAATGTCGGATCAATATTTTTCAGCGTTGATAACAAATTACGCCCTCTAAATGATTTCAACTCTTTTTCCGTGATTGTTGAAACAGCACCCGTGAAACTTTCCCGTGATTTTTTAAAAATACCCGTCACAACAACATCTCCCAACTCATTTTTTGCAGGTTTCAATACAACAACAATTTCAGGAATCTCCTTGTTACTATCAATAACAATTTCTTTAGATTCCATTCCAACCATTGAAAACTGTAATACATGTTTTCCGGCAGGAATCGAAAAGGTAAATTTTCCGTCCATATCTGTAGCGGCACCAATAGATGTTCCTTTTATCAACACCGTCACTCCCGGTAGGTGCTCTCCTTTTTCATCGGAAACCTGTCCAGATACCTTTACGGATTTCTGTATGATTTCCTTAGCTTGACGTTCCCTAATCACGATTACACCCCGACTCACCTCATAACCAAAACGTGTACCCTCGAAGATTCGATTCAAAGCCTCCTCGACTTTAACTTTTTCCAGCTTCATATCCTTACAAGAAACATCTCTCAACACATTTTCATTATAAAGGATATTTACCCCACTCTGATCCTTAATCTTCATCAACACGCTACTTAACGTTTCTGAACGTATTTCCAAAGAAATCATTTTGTCCTGTGCGCTCACTGAAGTTGGTACCAAAACAATGAATCCAACCATCAGAAAATAAACCAAACGCATAACTAAAAATTTTTTTCTCCAACAAAGGGATGATGTATAATCATCCAATCGTTTTTTCTTCATAAATTTGTCAAACATTTTATTTGTATTAAATGAATAATATGTAAACGAGAGGGTATAAATAGTTGGTAGCTTGCTATACCCTCTTTTCTTTTATTAATTTCCTTTCCGTATATATACCGTTCGGTTCTTTACCTCAAATTTCACATTTACACCAAGTTAAAAAAGAGAAAGAAATTCTTGTATATCTGTAAATCTATCTAGGTTTCCAGAAA
>DYVS01000064.1:0-21896 GCA_020743075.1 Butyricimonas virosa
GTGTACTCGTATTCATCACGATCATACCCGGCACTTGTCCTTGTAACATCTGATCTATAGAAGAATAAGCAGGCATCATTACATCATCGGCTTTCAAGGTCGTATAAGAGCCAACCATATCTCGACGATTGACATTCATGTAGCCCGTAACAACCACTTCATCCATATCTTGAGACTCTTCCTCCATTACGACATTCAACTCTTTCTGTCCGGTCCACGTTATCTCTCTTGTCTTCATCCCCACAAATGAAAACACGAGAATAATTCCATCATGTTTGGCTACAGTAAATGTAAATTTACCATCAACACCTGTTGCCACACCAACTTTAGTACCTTTTTCCACTATCGTCACTCCCGGCAGTGGTTCTCCTTTTTTATCTTTCACCACGCCTTTAATCACAACCATTTTGTCTTCCGGCTTTTCATCTTTCGCCCGGATAATAACCAAATGGCCACTAATCTCGTAAGTTAGTTTGGTATTTGCCAAGCAAATATCCAAAACCTCTTTCAAATCTGCCTGTTTCACATTTACATTGACAGAAGAAATCTGATCTATATCTTCTATCGAATACAAGAAGGTATATTCGCCTTTCTGTTCTATCAACTTGAACACATTTTCCAACTTCCCGCTTGTCATCGAAATATCATACTTCGTTGTCTGGGAATACGCTCCTGCCACACTTTGCAGGACACACACCAAAAGTAGTAACACTGTCACTTTCATTTTTAACAAACTAATTTGCAACTTTCTCTCCTTGAGAAAGTCAAATTCTCGTTTTTTTTTCATAGTTTTGTTTAATTCTTTAAGGTTAAACTCTATTGCTAGTTTGTTGGAGCAAACTACCAATAATGAAACTTTAAGCAGGGAAGTGTTGGAGCACTTTCCTGTTTCTTTTTTTACTTGGCTCGTACTATAATTTTCTGTTCATCTATAATAAAACTTACTTTTCCTGTTTTTTCCAACATCTCCAATGTTTTAGATATATCCGCATACCGTTCCATAATTCCGGAAAAAAGAATGTCTTTCGCGCTACTTTGTTCATAAAATACCGTCACATTATACCAACGAGACACATCATCCAGAATTGTCTCTAAACGTTCCCGTCGGAATACGAATCTTCCTTTTGTCCAAGCACTATAAACGGCCGCGTCAACTTCACGCACATCAAGTTTATTCTCCCCTACCCACAAATCCGCTTGATGATTCGGTGAAAGTTCAACACGTCGCGAGGAAGTCTTCACCTCAATCTTACCGCTTATTAACGTCGCCGTAGAACGATTATCTGCCGCAAAAGACCTCAAATTAAAGGAGGTCCCCAAAACTTTTACTTCCATACCATTTATCTCCACGATAAAAGGTTTGTTCTCATCTCGCTTTACCTCAAAATAACCTTCCCCCTCCAAACGGACCCGCCGTTCCTTTCCCACGAAAGCTATCGGATAAGTCAGTTTCGTTCCAGCATTCAAACACACTTTAGTTCCATCGGCCAATGTCACTTGGAATTCTCCCCCATTAGGAATTTCCAACACATTAAGTCGTTCTTCCTTCACGGTGGATTCTGTTTGATAAACTAACGATTTATCTACCTGTTCTATTCTTCCGGAAAGACTATCTTCTACAACCACCGTGTTATTGTCTGCCAAAACGACTTGTTCACCATTATCTAAATACAATATCGCCTTTTGCGTTCCCGGTGTAATTCGAGCCACTTTTTTGCCCTCTTGTACGACATTCTTGTTATCTGACATTTGGAAAATAAACCATCCCGCAACCACTAATATTATTACGGATGCCGCATATCCCACCCATCGCAATGACAATTGACGTCTCTGCGGGACTATTTGTTTTTCGATCGCATTCCACACTTGTTCTCGATGAATATTCCGATACTCATCGTAACTACGACTTAATGAACTCCCTTTTGCTAATTCATCAAATATCTGCCGATTAAAATCAGATTCTTCCAACCAAGCAAGTAGCTCACACTTCTCTTGCTCGGTAAGATTCCCGATTTTATCCTTATAAATCAATTCCGCTATTCGAATATATTTTTTAGTCATATATTTTCATTTATATTCCTAAAACAACTGAAAGAAAAAAGCGGGTAGTGAAAAATGAAGAAAAATCGATCTTTTTTAGTATGATTTTCTAAATAAGAAACAGAAGATAAAATTGATCTTTCAACTTATCCCGTAATAGTTTGTAAGCGTTCTTTTTATGAAATTTCACCGTATTCAGAGAAACCTGCAACTCATCTGCAATTTCCTGATTATCCATCCCCTCCAAATTCAACAGACACACCTTTCTGCAATGCTCTGGCAAAGAATCAATGGCTGTAAAAATTAACCGACGTGTTTCTTCTTCAATTACCGATCTCATATAATAAAGCTCCGCATCCTCATCTTGAAGGATTTCATTCACATAATGCTGTTCAATTTTACGATGCTTCAACACATTCAAAGCTTTATTACGTACGGTAGAATACAAATAAGCCTTCACGGAGAGTTCATCCGGAAACTCTAATCGATTTTCCCACAAAGCAAGGAAAGCATCCTGCACAAGAGATTCACTCTCTTCTCGCTCTCCCAAATAACGATCAGCAAAAAGAACCAAGGAATTGAAATATTGATCAAACACTTGCTTGAAATCAAGCCGTGTCCCATTAATTAATGTGAAACAATAATTCCTGTTCATACCTATCATCCATCTCTATGAACGACAAATATGCGAATAAATTTTGAATTATTTCAATATCAACGGAATCCTTTTCCTGCAAATCACCCCTTTTGAAGTAATTCCTTCCACGATAACAGAATATTTCCCGTAGGTATCTGCCGTGTAGAAAGACAATTTAGCCGGGGTATCCTTACTGATTTTAACAACCGGTTCCCAATAAATTGTAGAACGCTCATCATAACGATTATCCCGACGCACGGAATCAATCTCGTATTTGGGAACGTAAAATTCGTCCGGAATCTGGTATCCCATAATTTTAAAAGGCAACACATTGGGACGTCCCAAATCCTTCGGGGTCCACCCCGGCTCCACAGAGATAAGTAATACACCGTTAGCACCCCGATCTCCAAAGAAAATTTTGCCTTGCATCTGATCCAACATAGAAATATTACGCAACGCCCCCGACGGGATTAACCGGATCTGATCCATGGACTCCTCGAAATCATTCACAAGCACATACAAGGTTCGTCCGAAATGCTTAAAACAGTCATTTCCTTCATCATCTTTCTCAAACGTCACTCCCGGCAACTGCTGAATAATTAACTCTATAGGCATCATCGAATATTCTGCAATCTGGACAGAATCCAACTGATATCGAGCTAAATTATCGTAAAAAGAATAACTTTTTTTCTGCTTTCTACGAGACACAAGGACTTCATCCAACACGTAAATTTTTTCTCCATTTTCGTAATAATAATCCTGACTAAATTTCTTATAAAAATCATCCTCTTTTTTCTTGGCCTCCAATGTATTAGGCAACGTGTAATGCGGTGACAAAAATTCATCTTGATCCACACTCACGGTTACCCCCCGACGCCCCTTTGCATTTACCGCTTGTACTAAGAATGAAGTACTATCATGAAATACCAATCCATCAATCAAAAAATTTCCCTTCTCGTCTGTCTCCGCCATGCGGTAAAGACCATAGTTAGACAACAATATAATATTAGCCCCTTTGGACTTCTTTCCCCAGAAATTATTTACCTTACCGGAAATCACCTGCCCAACCTCCAACGGGTATTTCAAATTATCAAACTTCCCTTTTGCCAATTTAGATACGTCAAAACGAGTCCACCCATGCGTCATCATCACTAAATCCAAATTATTCTCAACTTCCAGTGTCGTATCATTAAAATAATAAGCCGGGTTATCAATATATCCCTTCAAATCCGAAGTCAATAACAAATTGGATAAAATATTATCTTCCAAAGAATCTTGCACCACTTTCTGATCATCCGTCACGGATATTGAAAACGATCCATCTAAGAGTCCTTTATACGCTTCTTCAAAATCAATCTCCATTTCCACTAATTCCCGAGCGACATATGTCGGCTTATTTGTCGTAATCTTCAATTCCGGACGCTGATTGCGTTTCACGAAAAATAACCGCTGACTGTACACGTTCCCCACGGCATCAAGCAACACGATATGTGAAATCCCTTCCGGCAAAATATTCAAGTTAACACTTCCCCTCTGCAAACCGTTTACCCGATTCATCCCGACAACAATACCCCGGCAATGTATCACGGTATATAATTCCTCCGGCAATGTCGCATTCCCCCCTTTGATCACCCGATAGCTCAGAATCGAATCCTTTCGACTAATCGAAAGTCCCCATCCCGTCTCCGAAACGTCAGGTAATTCAAATCTTTTCTCTACCCCGTCCTCCGTTTTCATCACGGCATAAAACTTCTTTCCCGGATTCACGGGCAAACGAAATTTTCCCATCCCGTCATGTTGAGTACGAACCGTTGCAATCACGACCGAATCCTGATATACCTCACCCGTGGCCTCCACGGCTCTCCCATCCGCCCCGATAGCCTTAAAAGCCACTTGCTGAAAATTCCCCGATAATAAATTACCTCCTTCCGGAAAAAATTGCACGTCAAAATCCTTTAATTGCGAAGGAATATAAATATAACGTTTGAACGGGAAAGGTTGCCCATCCCGAAATTCTACTTCGATTGTTTTCATCGTGGTATCAATTTTCACTTCAAACTTCCCGTCTTTATCCGTCCGGGCCGGTTTCACGGAATACTGATCCTTCTTCACTCCCGCAATGTAAGTTACCGACGTTTGACTATACGGTTCCCCTTGCCCATCCGACAAACGAATTGTTGCGGTATAATTATTCTCCCGATTCTTCGTATAGGTGACATCTGTCCACACGCGTGAATCTTTCGGATTAATCACCCGTATCTTCTTTTTGAAAAAATAATCCTCCCCAACATTCTGCATATAATACGTAAAAGCCCGCAAAGAATAATCCCCTTGTTGTAAATCCTTAGGAATTTCAATCTGCCCGAAAAAACAAGAATCCCGTCCTACAACTTTAACCCGCTGAATCACGGAATCCCGACGATCAATCAAGTCGACATAAATATAGTGACTAAAAACCATCGGAAACGTCGCTGCTGCATGTACCTGATAAGCCCGGAACCACAACTTATCCCCTACCGTGTATACGCTTTTATCCGTGTGCAGGTACACTTTTTCTTGTTGCAGTTCCCGAATCCGTGCCGTAAAATTAGTTATCAACTTCTTCTCAAAAGGAGAGAACTCGTTAAAAGCATATCCCAACAAAATTATACCAAGAAGAATAATTATTTTTTTCATACGGCAAACGAATTAAATCATTTATTTCTTTTGAACAATCCTCTCAATACGTCTGCCAACTCATCCAAACTGTCATGAGAATCCGCATGAGGCATAGTCTTTAACGCACCTAATTCCTGTTCACCAATACCGATCTGCATCGGGTAAACCAAGATACAACTATTTTTACAAAAATACTTGTTCAAATAAGTCGGGATCATCGTCATATTTTTCAAATAAGAGGGATAATTCCTTCTGCTCATCACGATCATCAATGCATCATTCTCCTTTATATCACGGGATATGATCAAGAAATCATCCCAATTATTAAACTCATTAAATTCCACCTCTATATGATGCTTGGCCTGTATATCCTGCAAAACATTCAACACGGCAGTATCGGCATAAAACACGATCTTGCTGCTTGAATTTTTAGCCATATTCCATACGCGAATTACCCAGTAAGGAAAACCAATTTCTCTCTCTGCCCGAAACGGTACCACCACAATATAACGCTTTATCGTGGACAAGGGTTGTGCGGGACGGTAAACCAACGTGGTCGTGGCACATTTTGACAACACTCGATCTGTCAGATTCCCCAAAAAAGTATCAGAAATAACCCCTTCCTTGCGAAGCCCCAGTACAATATCGGTTATCTTATGCTCTTTCGTGGCATTTTTGATACCATTTACAATATCCTCATCATAACGCAGCGAAGTTACTAACTCGTTATCTGTTGCCGCCGCAGCTTTCGTCGCCTTCTCCAGCAACTGATTCGCCTTCTTTTCCGCCATACTATCCCCCTCATCCGCCTGTATCACGTTCAAAGCCGTCATCACGGCTTTCGCCTTCTTGGATTTAATCGTTACAGCCAAACCGACTAATTCCTCTACATTCTCGATATTACTCAACGGGATCAAAATACGATCTTCTATTTCTTCATTATCCACGCTTTCGTCTTCCGCGAATTCAGCCAAAGCCACCTCCTGCGCTCCTTTCTGCGTGGCAAAAGAAGCGATGATACAAGTCACCAAAATCATTACGATCGTACCATTCAGCACGCTTTCGTTCAATAAACGAATCGATTCTCCTTCCGGAGTTGTTCCCAAAATGACGTTATATCCGACAAGAACAGCCGCCAAAGTCGCCGCCGCCTGTGCATTACTCAATCCAAAAATCAAAGTCCTTTCAGAAGTCGTAAATCGGAAATTCTTTTGTGCCAGCCAAGCCGGAATAAATTTCGACACGGTCGCCACCACACACATGATAACGGCCACCCATACCGTGGTCAGATCATACAAAAACACGTGAAAATTAACCAGCATTCCGACCCCGATCAGAAAAAACGGAATAAACAAAGCGTTTCCCACGAATTCAATCCGGTTCATCAATGCCGATGTATTCGGTATCAGACGATTTAATGCCAATCCAGCCAAGAATGCCCCGATAATCGCTTCCAACCCCGCCGCCTCTGCTAAAAAAGAGGCAAAAAAAACAAGGCCCAAAACAAATATAAACTGTCCCACTCGGTCATCATATCGTTTGAAATACCAGCGTCCGACAAAAGGAAATCCCCAAAGCACAATAAAAGCAAACACGATCGTTGATACTCCCAACTGAATCCAAAATCCCTGGGTTAACTCTCCCGTTGACATTCCCACGATAACCGCCAACACGAGCAAGGCCAGCAGACAAGTCACCACGGTTCCACCAATCGTCACGTTGACCGCCCGATTCTTCGTAATTCCATATTTACTCACGATCGGATAAGTCACTAACGTGTGAGAGGCAAACATACTCGCCAATAAAATGGATGTAGGATAAGAAAAATCCAATAAATAAACTCCGGCAAATGTTCCCAAAATCATCGGGATAAAAAACGTGTAAAGACCAAATATCAAACTCCGTTTACTATTCTTTTTAAAATCCGCCATATCAATTTCCAGCCCCGCCACGAACATGATATACAATAACCCCACTGTCCCGAACAACACGATACTACTATCCCGATCCATAATATGCAAACCGTAAGGCCCGATCAATGCACCGGCAATAATCAAACCGACAATATCCGGAATCTTAAAACGGTGTAGCACAAGTGGAGCAAACAGAATAATAAAAAGAATTACAGAAAAGATTAACACGGGATTCGTTAACGGTAATGTAACACTTAATATATTCAGATTCAACATAGAAGGAATATTTTAGCCGGATTTCTACTCTTTACATTACAAATTTATTCTTTTTTAATGAATAAAGAAGTAAAAAAAGATAAATTTGTCAGCGAAATCACCTTAATCTAAAAAAAGATGCAAACTACAATCCGCCTTTTTAGCCTATGTTTATTAATTCTAGGTTTTTACACGTGTCAACCTACCCCGGAAAAGAAACAACCGGTAGACTGGGTTGATCCGCAAATCGGTTCGGTACACTGCCGCTGGTTCTTCTATACCCCAGCCGCTCTTCCCATGGGAATGGCCAAGCTGGCTCCGACCACCAATGCTTACGGAAGTTATGGTAGTTGGCTCCCCTGTGGGTATGATGACCGTCATACCTCCATTGAAGGTTTCGCCCATTTTCATGAGTTCCAAATAGGGGGAGTCGTAACGATTCCCACCACCGGAGAGCTAAAAACCCTACCGGGAACATTAGAAGATCCGGATTCCGGTTATCGTTCACGCATTGACAAGACAACAGAAGTCTCCACCCCCGGCTATTACGCTGTAACACTCACGGATTACAATATCAAAGCAGAAATCACGGCAACCACCCGGACGGGCTTTCACCGTTATACCTTTCCCAAATCTACTACATCAAGAATACTATTTGACATCGGGCACAAACAAGGAGAAAGTGCCACCATCACGGATGCAGAAGTCACATATCACCCGGAAACCAACGAAGTCACCGGATGGGTAGAAAACTATCCGATTTATGCAACATTCTGCCAACCGAACGGGAAAATAAAAATTTTCTTTGCCGCCAAACTAGACAAGAAACCACAAACAATCGGGACATTTATTGACGAAAAAATACAAGAAAATTCCAACTCGGTAAAAGGCCCCGGATGCGGACTATACTTGACTTTCCAAACAAAAGCCAAAGAACAAATACAAATGCAAGTCGGTCTATCCTATACCAACATTGAAAATGCACGTAATAACCGAGATTCAGAAGCAACCGGAAAAAGCTTCGATGACGTGAAAAATGCAGCCTGTCAGACTTGGAATGAAATGCTTGGCCGTATCCAAGTGGAAGGTGGAACCCCGGAAGACAAAACCAAATTCTACACCGGACTTTATCATGCACTACTCGGCAGGGGGATCGCCAACGACATAAACGGACAATACATTCAACATGATAAGACGATCGGACAAATACCTTTGGACAAAAATGGAATTCCACTCTATTCCCATCACAACACCGATGGAATGTGGGGTGGTTTTTGGAATCTTACCCAAATATGGACGTTGGCCTATCCTGAAATATTCTCCAGTTACATAAAATCGAATCTGGACTTCTTCAAAAATTCCGGTTGGCTACACGACGGGGAAGCTGCCGGAGTGTACACGAACGGTGTACAAACCAACTTTCAAGGTTTAATCATATGTGCCGCTTACCAAGCCGGAATTCGTGATTTCAACATTGAAACGGCTTGGAGTGCCATCTGTAAAAACGAACTGGAATACAAAGGACGAAATATGGGCAACGGGAAATATGACAATGAATACTTTATCCAACAAGGTTTTATTCCCTTGAAAGATTATCTATATCCTAATGACTGGGTCTGCAATTTCGGAGCTTCCCACACGTTGGAATACGCCTTTAGTTGTTATGCTGCGGCTCAAATGGCCAAAGCTATCGGGAAAACAGCCGCATACGACACCCTTATGCAATACTCGTATGCTTACAAAAATCTATTCGATCCAGAAACAAAGTATATGCGTCCCCGTGAAATGGACGGCAGTTTCATGAAAGACTTCGACCCGTTAAAAGGCTGGAAAGGATTCCAAGAAGGCAATGCCGCACAATATACCTGGTATGTTCCCCATGACATCCAAGGTCTGACAGAACTCATGGGTATTGATCTTTTCAACGAAAGACTGGAAAACACGTTTATCGAATCCCGGAAAACCTTGTTTGGGGGAGGGAAAGAAATTGATAGCTTTTCCGGAGTCGAAAAATTGTATAATCAAGGGAATCAACCCTGCCTGCATGATGCCTGGCTCTTCAACTATTCCGGTAAACCGTGGCTAACACAACTATACACCCGGTTAATTTGTGATGAATTCTACGGTATCACCCCGGAACATGGTTACGGTTACGGACAAGACGAAGACCAAGGACAATTAGGAGCTTGGTATGTTATGGCTGCCATGGGTTTATTCGACGTGCAGGGAGGAACCAACATCTCCCCTTCTTACCAAATCGGCAGTCCTAAATTTCGTAAAATCACGATTAAACTCGATCCCCGGTACTATTCCGGTAAAACATTCGTGATTGAAACAGAAAATAATGCTCCTAATCATTATTACGTTCAATCGGCAACACTCAACGGGCAACAGCTAGAAGATTGCTGGTTCTATCGAAGGGAAATTATCAATGGCGGACATTTGAAACTACAAATGGACTCGACCCCGAATACTCACTGGGGAATTTCATCCATACCCCATTCTAAATAACAAAACAAAAAAGTCCGAGCTTTAAACTCGGACTTTTCTACATATTAAAAACCATTATTTTACTTCCCAAACGTCTCCGCTGTTCAATAAATCTTCAACACAACGAATAGAAGATTTTGCTTTAACGTCTTCAATCTGAGCTTCCAACGCATCATTATAAGTCGTACCTTCCACATCACGGATAACACCCAAAGCCACAGGATACTCCGGAGCTTTCATGTGTACCAACATCCAATGTATAGAAGGATTCACGCTGTGAGCATCATGCACCATAATATCATCTAACGTGATACCATCCTTACCAATCTCTACAACTTTTAACTTACCGGCCTTCATATCGAACATGATACCTTTATCCTTGTTCTTTCCGAAAACCATCGGTTCTCCATGTCTCAAGATCAATTGACGCTCTTCCTTCATCTCTTTATCCGTGATAGCAGCATGAGCCCCATCAGCAAAGATCACGCAGTTCTGAAGAATTTCCACAACAGCAGTACCCTTATGACGCACACCAGCCTCGATAACTTCTGCACTCAAATTGATATTCATATCCAACGTACGAGCGAAAAATTTCCCTTGCGCACCGATTACCAACTCTCCCGGGTTAAACGGGGTCTCAATTGTTCCGTAAGGAGAAGTTTTAGTTTTCGTACCCAATTTCGTGGTTGGAGAATATTGTCCTTTCGTCAACCCGTAAATCTCATTATTGAACACCAAAGTGGTAATATCAATATTACGGCGAATAGCATGAATAAAATGGTTACCACCAATAGCCAAAGCATCACCGTCACCGGAAACTTGAAGAATATTCAATTTCGGATTGGCACTCTTAGCTCCGGATGCAATAGCAGCAGCCCGGCCATGAATCGTATGAAAACCATAAGTATTCATGTAATAGGGGAAACGGGAAGAACATCCAATTCCGGAAATTACTGCCCACGACTCTTTCGGGTACCCTAGTTCAGCCATGGCTTTCTGTACGGAGTTAATGATACCATGGTCACCGCAACCCGGACACCAACGAATCTCCTGGTTGCTCTTAAAATCTTTCGGTGTATATTGTTCTGCCATGATTATTTTCCTAATAATTCGGTTATTTTTTCTTTCAGCTCAACTACCGTGAAAGGTAATCCGGCTACTTTATTATATTGATAATACGTGTAATGCGGGAATTTAGCTCTCAAATACTGTGCAAACTGTCCCAAGTTCAACTCGCAAACGACAATCTTCTTGAATTTACCAAGAACCTCATCCGTGTTCTTCGGAAGCGGGTTGATAAAGTTGAAATGAGCCAAGCTCACGTCGTGACCTCCTTCTCTCAATTCTCGAACTACCGAGTACAAGTGACCGTAAGTTCCACCCCATCCAACAACGAGAAGATCCCCACCATCTTGGTTCCCGAAAATCTCCTGTTGAGGAATGCTGTCAGCAATCTTAGCCACCTTAGCATCACGCAAATCAGTCATAATCTGGTGGTTTTCCGGCACGTAACTAATTTCTCCAGTTACATTTACTTTCTCCAATCCACCGATACGATGTTCCAAACCTTTCGTTCCCGGTAAAGCCCACATTCTGGCCAAAGTCTCCGGATCACGTGCATATGGTTTATAATCATCCCCTTCTTTAGCCACTCTCGGGGTAATAGAAGGGTAATCTTTCAACGAAGGAATCTTCCATGGTTGAGCGCCATTCCCCAAGAATCCGTCTGTCAACAGAACCACCGGAGTCATATGCTCCACGGCGATTTTAGCAGCCCAGAAAGCATAGTCGAAACAGTTACCCGGAGTACTTGCAGCTACAACAGGCATAGGGCTTTCACCATTACGTCCGTAAAGAGCCTGCAACAAGTCGGATTGTTCCGTTTTCGTAGGTAGACCGGTTGAAGGACCACCACGTTGTACGTCAACAATTACCAATGGTAACTCCGCCATTACGGCCAAGCCGGCAGCCTCGCTCTTCAATGCTAAACCGGGTCCAGAAGTCGTCGTGATAGCCAGATTACCCACGTAACTTGCACCGATAGAAGTACAAATTCCGGCAATCTCGTCTTCTGCCTGATAGGTCTTCACGCCTAAATCACGTCGCAACGCCAATTCTTGTAAAATATCTGTTGCCGGAGTAATAGGATAAGAACCGCAGAACAAAGGCAAATTAGCTTTTTCAGCAGCAGCCAAGAATCCCCATGCCGTAGCCTTATTACCGGTAATTGTCCGGTAACGTCCTTTCTCGATTTGAGCAGGAGCCACGTTGAAGTGTACGGCCAAGGCATGAACGTTAGAAGCATAATTAAAACCACTTTCCAACACTTTCACGTTAGCACTAGCGATTTCCGGCTTCTTGGCAAACTTCTGGTTAATAAAATCTCTCGTGTGATCCACTGTACGGTCGAACATCCAGTAAATCATACCAAGAGCAAACATATTCTTGCATTTAACGATAGACTTCTGATCCAGACCACTGTCTTTCAAAGCCTCTTCCGTTAAAGTCGTGATCTTCACGGGGACCACGTTATAATCTTGCAAGACTGCATCTTCCAGCGGATTTTCTTTATACCCAGCCTTTTCGATGTTCTTGTCAGTAAATGCATCCAAGTTCACGATAATCGTTGCACCTTTCTTTGCCCAACGCAAGTTAGCTTTTAAAGCGGCAGGATTCATCGCCACGAGCACGTCTGCAAAATCTCCCGGAGTTTTAATGGGATTATTCCCTATATGTACTTGGAACCCGGAAACACCACCAACCGTACCTTGCGGGGCGCGTATTTCAGCAGGATAATCCGGAAACGTTGATACACCGTTTCCAAATAAAGCAGCAGCATCCGAGAATTGCTGGCCGGTCAATTGCATTCCATCTCCCGAATCTCCCGAGAAACGAATTACAATGTCTTTTTTGTCGATAACTTCTGTCTTTTCACTCATGACTTAGTTACTTGTTCTTAAATATTAAATTATAAATTATATTCTATAATATCACGTAAATTTTATGTTGTAAAACATGCGTAAAGGTAGCCAATAGAAATATCTAAACAAGTTTGTATCAGTATTTTTTTCTTTTCAGATATTGCATTGACAATCAAGTCAGAGCATATCAAAAAACATATTTTTCAGCACAAATAAAATAAAACAATTCTAAACAACGAATCTTTTTCCGTCGTTTTTCGGTTACATTCTTGTTACGATTGAAAATTCCAACGATAAAATCACTTTCAATATGGAACAAAATCAGTCTTTAAATTGTATAGATAATAAGTTTTGTATAATTTTATCAAGTAAACATCTATACAGCTATAAAGTAATACTTAAACATGTTACCATGAAAAACTATTTGATTTTACTCTGTTTGATTCTTGGAATGATAAGTTGTGGAAAAAAATCATCCATCCCGGAGCTAATGGGTATTTCAGACGATTCACAAAATCCCTACATCATAAGTTCTACCCGTGTAGGTTCCATTGCTAGAGGTACAAATATTCATCAACTCTATTCTATATTCCCCGCTAAACAAATCAAGCTCATCAAAAATAAAGAGGGGTTCTTCAATCAGGAATTTGATGATTACAATGTCTATGACAATAATGGCAAACTCCTTTTTATAGCTACTCCGGAAGTTGCCGGAGATACCAGCTCATTCATTAATCGTATCATTATTCGGGACACCTCATTCAAAACTCTTGAAGGTATTGGCCTTAATTCCAATTTAGGACAAATACGAGACGCCTATCACAATATAAACTATCTCCCTTCCTCAGGAGAAATTGTCGTTTCTGTTCCGAAAGTCAGTACCAATTTCTTAATCAACAAGGCAACCTTGGATGATTCCTGGTGGGATAACACCACAAACCAAATCATCGAAAAGAATATTCCGGACAGCGCCCAAATAGACGGGATTATCGTATTCTGGAACACGAAAGAAGCCCAACATATTCCTGCTGTCTTTACAGCTGCATTCTGGAATGAAATGCTGACAAAACTAATCACCTGGTGTGTCATTCAACTCCCGTCAATTGCCATTCTCATTATTTTATTCGTCTCCTTATTAAGAGCCTTACGCTTCACAATTCGAAAAATGAAAAAGCTCGCTATCAATAAAGCTCATAAGGCTGAAAACATTGACAACAATGAAGCTGAAAAACGAATTAACACACTCACAGGAATCATATACGGTATCGGTAGAATCTTCCTGTGGGTAATCTTTTTACTAATCTTACTCGGAAAATTCAATATCAACATTGCCCCCATCCTCGCTAGTGCAGGAATTGTCGGATTAGCGGTTGGTTTCGGGGCTCAAGAATTAGTCCGGGATTTCATATCCGGTTTCTTCATTCTATTGGAAGATCAACTACGCACCGGAGACTGGGCCGTTATCAACGGAACAGAAGGGCTAGTTGAAAAAATCGAATTAAGAACCGTCACCCTACGGGATAGTTCAGGCGTCGTACACATTTTCCAAAACGGGAAAATAGACACACTCTCCAACATGACCAAAGAATGGTCCGCCATTGTCCTGCAAATCGGTATCGCATATAAAGAAGACACGGACAACGCTGTCATGCTCATGCAACAAGTCGGAGACGAAATGTTCAATGACCCCGTTTACAAAGAGCTAATGCTCGAACCCGTGGTCATCAGCGGGGTAAACGACTTTGCCGATAGTGCCGTGATCATTCGCCTTGTCATCAAAACCAAACCCATGCAACAATGGGCCGTTGGCCGAGAATATCGCCGTCGCCTGAAAAAAGTATTTGATGCCAAGAACGTGGAGTTCCCCTTCCCCTATCGCACGCTAACCTGGGGAGATAGCTCCAACCCGATAAAACTAAAAATAGAACCCTCTGACTCAGATCCGAAATAACTTTTACCTTTCAGTTATTAACTTTCAACTCCATAATATGGCCCGTTTTCTTAAAGACCGAACGAAATCAAAAGGAGCCGCACCCGGCTCCCTAATCTTCATCGGCAAACAAAAAATGACAAAAAACTCCATTCAGGTTATCCAATACACCTCAGAAGGACTCAAAGAGTTCTTTCCCGAAACTCTGGAAAACATAGCTAATATCGTATCCAACGATCACATGACCTGGATCAACATATCCGGCTTGCAAAACACTAAACTGATTGCCGATATGGGCAAGGCTTTTGATGTATCTTCTCTATTTCTGGAAGATATTCTAAACACGGACCAACGCCCTCGGTTCAGTGAAGAATCCGACCATTTATATATCATTGCCAAATCCTTCTATTTCGGTAAGGAAGACGGTATTGTACACATGGAACAACTCTCTTTTATTGTCGGCTCTCACTACCTGATCACTATTCAAGAAACAGATACCGATTATTTCAAGGATGTGAAGAAACGCTTATATGACGGCAAAACCCGCATTCGTTCTTTCGGGACGGATTACCTCTGTTACGCCCTACTAGACACTCTCGTTGACAGCTATATCATTAATCTTGAAATATTAGGCGCAGCCATAGAAGAACGCGGTAGAACAATTTTAGAAGCTGATGCCAAAGTGGTTGAAGATCTTTACCACTATAAAACAGAACTTTCATATATCCGGAAAAACGTACGTCCATTCAAAGAAGTCACAACCCGTTTCATTAATTGTGATTCTCCCCTAGTAAACCAAAACACGTACACCTATTTACACGACTTGGATGATCTGGTTGTACAAGCCCAAGAAGCCATCGAAATATACTACTCCATGGTCTCCGATCAAATAAATCTCTACCAAACTAACATTGGAAACCGACAAAATGATGTCATGAAAGTGTTGACTATCTTTTCAACCATTTTCATCCCACTTACTTTCATCGCCGGTATCTACGGAATGAACTTCGAATATATCCCAGAACTAAAACACCACTACGCCTACTTTATCCTTTGGGGCATCATGGTTGTCATCACCATTACCATGCTCCTCTACTTTAAAAGAAAAAAATGGCTTTAATAATTTTAGACACATCTGTACTGTACAAACATTTCGTAATCTTTTCAAAGAATCCTGCCATTGATGTGGCATTCATCAATGACAGGTAACTTATATTGCTTTGAGTTATATCAAACTCACATTAAATACTACTCATGTGACATCGTATCTACACGAACTCGCTCTTTGATAATCTTTGCGTTCAAATAAAGAAAAACAAGGCGGGGATTGGCTTCACGAGCCACAACACTCAACGTATCTGCATTCAGTAGATCAATCTTTTCCTTGGTCTCGTAAACTTCTTTTTTCCCATCCTCCTCAAGGCTAAAACCTTTTATCAACAAATAACCCTCTTGAATACTCCATGTTTTCAAATCCAACGAGGGAATATTGATCGCTTCACATACTCCTCCTTTTTTAAAATGAAAACCTTTTAACTCTCCCGTTGACTCGTAAGTGTAAGGATTACACCATTCCCCGATAATTTTCTTTTCCATCCCTTTTTGAGGATCGCTGGCACAAGCCAAACACAACAAAATCAATCCAATACAAAATAAATGTTTCATACTATCTTAAATTAAAATTACTATTTCAAAAATTATTTCACCAAATCATACTTTTGATCAATCCCACGCTCATTAGCGTGAATCCCTTCCCTCATCCATCGGGGCTCGGGAGTGCCTTTCAAATAATGATCAAAAAATTGTTGCAGACGAAGCGTCCAATCTATCTCTGCCGCCCTGTTGTACAAGAAATGACGTTCCCCCTTATAATTCAACAACCAAGCAGGTTTCTGCAAACGTCGCATGGCAAGAAATAAATTCAATCCCTCTGCATAAGGAACAGCCTCATCCCTATCACAATGGAATATCAATAATGGAGTCTCTATCTTATCTGCATTCAAGATTGGCGAGTGACGAAGATACATCTCTTTATCCTCCCACAAAGATTTGCCCAAACGACTCTGCGTTTCTTCATACATGAACATTCGAGGCATTCCACTTCCCGTACGAATCCCCGTATAGGCAGAAACCATGTTGGACACGGCCGCTCCCGGACTGGCACAGGCAAACATATTCGTACGAGTCACTAAATAAGCCACCTGATATCCGGACCAACTATGTCCTTGTATCCCAATTCGCTCTTTATCCGCTATTCCCCGGTCGATAAGCATCTGAGTACCACTAACGACAGCACTATAACTGCTCTCTCCTGGAGCGCCCACGGTAAAATGAATGTCCGGCATAAACACTACATAACCATTGCTCACGTAAGAAACCACGTTAAGCATACCACTACACCAAAACGGTACGATGTAGTCATGTAACGTCTCCGTATGTGTTTCATAAAAATTCACGATAACCGGGTAACGTTTTGAAGAATCGTAACCATCCGGCAAATACAGTAATCCTCGATTTCTTTTTCCTTCGAGGTTCGTCCACTCGACCAACTTCACCGATCCCCAAAGGTAATTTTTTTGCTGTGGATTAGTATTCGTTATCTTTACCGGTCGGGTAAATGCCAAATCACTCCACCACAAATCCCGGAATTCCGTGTAACTTTGCCGAGTAAATATGCAGTATTTCTGATCTACCGATTTTTGATTTACCGTGACAGAATAAGGACCTTCCATTAATTTTTTCAATTTACCATTAGCCTGAAAACGATAAATTCCCTCATCCCGATTCTCCAGATTCACGGAAGTCATTAAAAATCCATTTTCAAAATCAATAATTTTATCTCCATAATCATCTTTTAACCAACGGAATTGTCGATTTGTAGTTCTTCCATAACCGTCAGTTAAAGAATAAATAGTTTTTTTCCCCGTCAAGTCTATCACCCACATATCATAACGGTCATATAGCACAACCCGATCACCATCTTTTGACCATCCCGCAATACCGTATGCTTCTGCCGGTTTCGGCAAATCATGCAGTTCATTGTAAACGGGATAACCTATCTCTTTCGAAATATTTACCCGTTGACAAGTCTTTGGATCAATTTTATACCAAACCTTTTCCAAAGCATTATACCATAACGCATATTTGCCGTTCGGGCTCCATTCCGGTTCCGTGTAGGAATTTCGTTCAAAAAGAATCGTTTTTCCAGTATTTAAGTTAATCAGGTAAATATCCGCATTAATATCATTTTTCCAGTCTGAAAAACGTCTATAAGGCGTCTTATCTAAAGCAAAAGCATAATCATACTTATTTCCATCCGGCACGATCAATTTCTCCATATTTTGAGTTGTCACCCGGCAACAAACTTTTGTATCCAAATTATAGGCGAGTTTCACGTTACTGGACCTATGATTTCCTTCTCTCTGCTGTAAAGAGGAAATTTCATCATTCCACGTCCATAATTCCAACTCGAAACGGGTATCCTTCTTTTTCCGCTTTTTCTCCGGCACCGGAAGAATCGTGTCCCCATCCAATATAACACGTTTTCCATCATTGGATAAACGATAAGCTCTACTCCGCCAAACATAGTTTTCCGGGAATTGCACATCATCCCAATCCACCAGCAACCGACACTTCCCTTGTGGAAGAGAAAAAGAATAAAAGAGATCAGGATTATTCATTTTGGATGAATCCGTGGCCACCGTGAAAGTTCCACCCAACTGATTGTGTGCTAATGAATAATCTTTTAACAAAAGTTCCTTGTCGGAAAAAATAACAACAGGTTTTCCCTTCAAGGGACTATAGCACAAAGATTTATACTCTCCATGATTTTTGATATAAACAATAGCTTTATGCCCCTTCAACAATGTGCAATTTTCCACACTATCCATCACGATGGAGTCGCAACTCCCGATATTTTTAATGACAAATCGCCTGTATCGCGGAGATTTTTTATCTATCGGGTAAGAATACGTGATTAATTCCGAAGTATTATATTCATTGAAATCATACTCCTTATCCCAATATATCTTTTTCATATCCCGCAAACGCAACAAAAAGGTCGAATCGCAAGCACAAGTATCCGCCTCTGGAGCCGTTACCGTATAACGTAACCATTTCCCGTTCGCAAAAAATGAAGGTCTAACCACATTTTTCAATTCCTCCTTGATATTTTTCTCCGGATTATATAGATAAGTTACCCGGGGTAATGTATCATATTTTGAATCAATATGCACAAAATGATAAGTTACCCATTTCCCATCTTCAGAGATATTGGGAGCATCCACCCTTCGCCATAATTTATATGACGCTGTATCCAAAGCTTTTTTTTGAGACCATCCAATGTTACCGGAGAGAATCAACAAAAAAATTATTACGAATTTCATCATATTCTATTTCATTAAAAAAAGAAAGATTGTCTTCCAATACCTGGATGTAAATTTCTGGTTCTTAAATTCAGAATACCGCACCAGAATATTTGGAAGACATCTTCCGCTTATTGATGTTCTATTTTTTCTCTAATGCCTTTTTGATCCGATACAACATAAACTCATAATGTAGTTTCGTTTCACCTGTACTACTTATCACCGCCCGCTGAATCATATCTCGTGTTTTCAGTAACAGATCCAAATAAACATGAGCTATTGGTCCATTGGAAGCTTCAAAATAAGGGATCGAATTGTATCCCGCAACCTCATCCCGCAACTCATAATTCATACTCTGTCGTATTCCTTGCTGTATCCGGTTTACAAGCTTTAACTCTTCCGGATTTAAAGAACGGAATCCATTTTCCATATTAGGGGAAAATACCGTTACCGGAGCATCAACACAAGAAGTTGCAATGATACTAGCCAAGAATATTTGTTCCATGTCCATATCATGCTTTGTCAAAGGTTTATTCTGCATCGTATTTTTCCAAATATGATTATATATGTCAAGAACAAACTCCTCGGGCGTATATTCGCCTCCCGATTTCTGTGCAGCAATACTCACGTAATGTAAACGGGACATAATCTCTCCGAAAAGACTTTCCCTTATCTTGGTAGAAGGCAAATCCATAATCTGCAATTGACGCAAAACATCTTTATTATCCAGCCAATCAAGATCTTTACATGAATTTAACAGATAGATAAGCATACGACGCTGCGTTTCTTTAGGAACTACTTTATAGCTGGGCATTTGCTCATCATATAACTCAATTCCACCTAAATAAGCAACTATCGGAACGAACTCTCCTTTAAAACCCTCGGTCAATTCCATATAACATAAACGACGAGCACTTAGATCCATGTCATCTTCTTTATACCATTCAAAAAAATTATTAATCGCTATTTTCAAATTGCGAATAATATATTCTCTCGCTTTCACCGGATCATCTCCTAGATCTTTACGACTAACACGAGGATCAAATTTCGCCCAGTTATCCGGAGTCTGCATGTATAAACAATACGGCTTATCCTGCATTTCTTTTATCCATTGTCCAAGCACAGCTTTTTCTTCCCGAAAATGTTTGACTTCCATTATCGGCTTGTACAGGTATTTAATCACTTCATAATCATAAGGACCCAAATTTTGTTGAACCAGAACAACACCTTTCTTAACGTCCTCTGGCTGGGCTATTTTATTACAAGTGAAATCATCCATAACAGATGCAACAACACCATATTTTCTTGTAAAGGAAGCTGAACGTAACGAATCAACCGGATATACAGAAGATGCAGCATAATTATCCGTCAAACCCAAACAACGACCAATAGCCTGCATCATTTTCGCCTTGAACATTTCACCAAACTGCTCCTCTGATAAACGGGCCTTACGCACGGAAGGATCAACTGCCATCGTCTCTTCAGTACGAGATGTGTAGAAATAAGAAGCCACGTTAGCGGGCAAATATACAGAAGCATTCAGAATCTCGCCGGTACGAGGATCGGTATGCATGGAATATTGCGGATAATACATCCACGACGGAGCATAACGAATCACCGAATTGTGAATATCTCCGGCATCGAAAGAGGAATCTTTCGGGAACAACTCAGTCCGTACCACATTCCGAAGACCTATTTTCTCAAATGCAGCATTCCAAGCCTCTGCCCCGGCCTTTACGTACTTAATCCATGAATCAGGCATTAACGTATCGATATAAAACACGATTGGCTTTTTCACATCCACCATCTCACCCTGTTTATAACGGATTTCATCAACGGGTTCAATCCGCCAACGCTTGGTAATATAATAAGTTTTTATACCCTGGCACACATCTGGCAATTCTGTTTGTATAATGGCATTTACTCCGATTCGAGAATCTGCCAGACGAGGTCTCATCGGATCCTCAGGCAATAACATGAGAATTTTATTCACAGTCACAGAAACCGGAACATCTTTTGCCTGCATGAAAGAACCGAGCACTAATCGGTCAACGTTAAAACCTAAATTACAACGCACGCTCATACTGTTATCGTTCCCACATATTCCCAATAATTCGGAACGCTGGGATTGAAACTTATGGATACGTTGTACAAAACCGTAAAGCGAATTTCCGGCATAACTGGGAAAAGGATTCGTCAACCTGGAACTTTCCAGGAAAAGTTCTGTCATATCGACAACCACAGCCTTTTTATCCGGAGTGTAAGCTAATATTTTGTAACTCTGAAAAATCCCTGGGGTATTGGAACGTTCAATTATCTGATCTGCATTCTTACCCATCCCTGTATTCTTCACACCATACCGTCGTACCAACCGGGCTTGTAACATAGAATCCTGCAGTGTAAAACGGAACTGATTCACGCGTCCCGCAAACTGCCCGACAACGCCTTCCCCGTTATCACTAATATCCTCAATCGAAGAGGTTAAAGCTAAATCTCTGTTTAATAATTCTATTGGAAATTCTGCATACACTTTCCCGGCCATCAGATGCATTTTCATCAACCCATTTACTGTGAATGCTTTTTTTCCTTTAAACAATTTATCATAAGGCGTTTGAACCTCTCTCTTAATCGCCTTTTTTACTTCCTTCTTCTTTTTAGCTTCGGCATTTCCACACAACCCACACAGAA
>DYVS01000065.1:0-12692 GCA_020743075.1 Butyricimonas virosa
TGGAGTAACCGGAAGCGTTTAAACCCGACTTATCCGGTGAAATCTTATTTGTTCACGTTGGCCCAGAATTGTGCGTTGAATTATTTACGGCATTTACGTGTGGTAACCGGTAACGAACAGGCTGTGACCGAATTGCTGGAGGCGGCGAATGAAGATTTGAATGATTACGAGAAACGGTTGGTGCGTTTGGAGGAAAAATTGGCGCAATTACCGGAAAAACAGCGGGAGGTGTTGGTAAAATGTGTGGTGGAAGGAAAAAAGTACAAGGAGGTGGCGGAAGAGTTGGATATTACCGTGAACACGGTGAAAACACATATTACCCGGGCCTTGAAATTCTTGCGAGATGAATTGCAGGAGGATTTGATCATGCTTCTTTTGTGTCTAAAAAGAATATAATATCCATATATTCAGTTGTTTATTTGTTGTAGACGGGTGTCTATAACCGGTATTTTGATTTTTTTTCAAAAAACTTTATTTCTCTTGTCGCCTATTTTTGGGGGGTACGTGTATTAGCTGTGAAAAATAGAAAGAGATGAAGTATAGCGAGAAAGATATAGAGTTTGCTAATCAGATCATTACACGTCGAAATGAATTAGATAACGAGTTGGTTGAGGCTTGGATGAGTGATCCGTTACACGTGGAGATGTTGAAGGAATTCGTTGCTATTCGGGAAAAATATACGAATTGGGATTTTGAGGTAATAAAAGGTGAAGAGCGGGAACGTTTACAGCAAGCCATTAGCCGAAGGAAAAAACGTCAACTGGTTAGGCGTTGGTCTGTGGCGGCATCCGTCATATTGTGTGTTGCGTTAAGTGCATTGTACTTGTGGAATGATTCCTATTGGGCTTTTGAACAAAAATTTCCTCAGCATGTCAATTTAGATCAAAGTAAAATAGCCGGAGTGGAATTGATTTTGGCAGATGGGAAACGTGTCCCGTTAGGTGGTTCCGGGCGGCAGATTCAAGATCATGGAGTATCCGGTATTAAAGATGATTCTTTACAGGGGTTGACTTACGTGCAGGCAAAAGCGTTGGATGAAAAGGTGACGGAGGTTTTATACAACACGCTGAAAGTTCCGACGGGCGGTTTTTATCAATTAGAACTAAGTGATGGAACACGGGTTTGGTTGAATGCCGAATCGGAACTCCGGTTTCCTGTACAATTCGGTACTGGGGAACGGGAGGTGTATTTAAAGGGAGAGGCATATTTTGATGTGCGGAAGGATATATCCCGTTGTTTTATTGTGCATCTGAAAGAGTCGTGTGTCACCGTGCTGGGAACTTCGTTTAATATCAAGGCGTATGGGGATGAGGATTATATATATACCACGTTAGTGGAGGGGAAAGTGCAGTTTACTTCGGAGAAAGAACATGAAGCGGTGACTTTGCGACCGGGTATGCAGAGTGTTTTGAACTTGAAATCGGGTAAAACAGAATTGAAGGAGGTGGAAGTCGAGCAATTCACGGCTTGGCGGCAGGGACGTTTTGTTTTCCCTTCTACTACTTTAGGGGATTTGATGTGTCAGTTGAAACGTTGGTATGATATTGATGTGGTTTATTTGTCCCCGGAGGCGAAAGGGTATGAATTTCGGGGAGCGATTAACCGGGATATGGATTTGAAGAACGTGTTGGCTATCGTGGAGAAAACAAGTAATGTTATTTTTGATATAAATGGACGAACAATAAAAGTGGCAATAAAAAAATGAATAGGAGAAAAACGAGGATTGCCGTCAACAACCCTCGTCTGATTCTTCCAAAGAGAACCTCAATAATTAATTTGAAATTCAAAGTTATGAAAAAAAAGTTTAGTTTGTACCATTCCGGTACATACAGGGGATTTTTTAACCTATTTCATGGTGTGAGGGTTATGATATTCCTGATGCTGGTAGGGTTAACCCACGTGTCGGCAACGGCTTCCAGTCAGAATGCAGTCATTAATCTGAAATTAAAAGATGTCAGCTTGGAAGAGGCCGTCCGAAGTGCGGAAAAACAATTAAAACAGGATTTCTTTTTTAATAAACAGGAGATTGATGTGAATAAGAAAGTGTCCGTTGATCTGGAGAATGCCTCGGTAGCCGATTTCGTTCGGTTGGTATTCGGACAGAATTTCGGATACGAATTGGTCGATAACGTGATTGTTGTTTCCCGGAAACCGGCAACACAGGTAAACGTGAAATCCGTGGAGATCTCGGGTAAAGTGGTGGACAAGGACAACGCTCCGCTACCGGGGGTAACCGTGTTGGTGAAAGGTACCAGTTTAGGTACGGCCACGGATATAAACGGAACCTATAAATTGTCTATCCCGGATCAACTGTCGATCGTGTTGGAATTCTCGTTTGTCGGGATGAAAACGAAAACGGTGACTTACACGGGGCAGAAGGAGATCAACGTGGTGTTGGAAGAGGATGTGAGTGAAATGGAAGAGGTGGTTGTGACCGGTTACCAGAAGATTGAACGTCGTAAGTTGACGTCTTCAATTACTACGGTGGATATGGACCGTTTGCGTATGGTGAATCAGCCGAGTATTGATAAATTATTACAAGGACAGGTACCGGGAATGACGATCGTGAGTACTTCAGGGGCTCCGGGAGCCGTTCCACAAATACGAATTCGGGGAACCTCCACGATTAGTGGTAACGTTCAGCCGTTATGGGTGGTTGACGGAATTATTCTTGAAGATCCGGTGGATGCCAATGTCGATGATCTTCTGAACAATAGAAATTTGATCGCATCCGGTATCGGAGGCGTGAACGTGGATGATATTGAATCGATCAACGTTTTGAAAGATGCCGCAGCAACTGCTATTTATGGTACACGAGCAGCCAACGGTGTTATCGTGATTACCTCTAAAAAGGGTACGGCCGGTAAAACTCGGGTAACTTACAATGGAAGTATCACGATGGGTATGCGTCCGAAATTGAAAGATGCTTACATGATGAATTCCAAAGACCGTATTGATGTGAATATGGAGATGTTAGCTCAGGGTTTGTTAAAGGCTTCTTCCAACGGGGCCGGGCAATATGGAACGGTTTCCGATTTCGAGCGTTATTTTATAGACGTGCATGATCATAAAATGACTTGGGAGCAGTTTCAAGATAGAGTGAATCAGTTGGAAACGGTGAATACCGATTGGTTTAAGTATCTTTTCCGGAATTCGATAACTCATCGCCACAGTATTAGTATTTCTGGGGGATCGGAAAACACGACGTTCTATCTTTCCGGTAGTTATATGGATGAGCAGGCAACTGCCAAAAGTGTGGGAATGGATACTTACACGATGGCGGCAAAGGTGTTCACCAAGTTAAGACATAATTTACGTATCGGGGGAATGTTGGACGTGAATATGCGTAACAACAAGAGTTTCTTCGCTTCCGATTCACGTGAGAATCCCTACGAATGGGCGATCTACACGACCCGGGCTCATAATGCCTATGACGAGAATGGTGATTTCAATTATATGTATTATAATGATCTGAAATTTAATTTTCTGGAAAACAGGGAACAAAGTTGGAGAAAATCCAAGAGTTTTGGGTTGAAGGGAACCGTAGACATCGAGTGGAAGATATTGCCGGATCTGACTTTCACCAGTTTGTTCTCGTTCTCGAAATCAAACACGACCGACGTGGACGTGGCAACCGAGGATAGTTATTTTGTGCGTGCCCGTCAAAAGGATATGCAGGATAACACCACTTTTGAGCCGGTATGGCACGATGGTGGATACCGCCAGAGCAAAGGAACGAATAATAGTTCCATCACATTCCGTAACCAGATATCTTATATGCCGGTTATCAATGAAGATCACCGTTTTGACGTGATGGTAGGCCAGGAAATACGAACTTCTAAATATGAAGAGGAGAAAATCCAAATTTATGGTTACGCTCACGATCGGGGGCATCAACAAATTCTACAATTGGATTTGATGGCTAAATTAGGCGTTCCTTACTGGACGGAAAGTATGAATGAAACGGCTGCCGTTTCTTGGTTTGGAGTGGCCGGTTACACGTATAAGAATCGTTACACGGTGAGTTTCAATGCCCGTACGGATGGTTCTAATCGTTTTGGATTGAAAACGAATGACCTTTTCCAGCCGCTTTGGTCGGTCGGGTTTAATTACCAGGTGAAAGAGGAAAATTTTTTGAAAGATGTGCAGTGGTTGACCTATCTAACGCTGAAAGGTTCTTACGGAAGCCAGGGAAACGTGGCAGATGCTTATTCAGATTTGGTAGCTAAAGTTGGTACTATTGATGCAATTAAGAAAGAGAATTATTTGGTTATTGATGCTCCGAAAAATCCCAATTTGAAATGGGAGAAGAATTATTCTACCAATCTGGCTTTGGAGTTCGGACTCTTTAATCGTAGAATTGCCGGAACATTGGAATACTACTATAAGAAAGGTGTCGATTTGCTTGGAAAAAAACAAGTGTCTTTAGTTTCCGGGTTCCCGTCAGTTTCTGTAAACTGGGCATCCATGAAGAATACCGGTTGGGAGTTCTCGTTAAACACGATTAATATAGACACTCATGGCTTCCGCTGGACTTCTAATTTCAACTTCGGTTATAATTACAACGAGATTCTGGATGTTTATTCAACGCCTACGTATGGCTCCATGACAAATGCCCAACGGACGGATTACGCTTCGGCTGCAATCGTGGGTAAACCGATTAACGGGTTATGGTCTTATAAATATGCGGGATTGAACGAGGAGGGACGTGCCCAGTTCTATAACGAAAAAGGGGAAAAGGTTCTGAAAGGGATGAATAATATTGAAGGGTTGGTGTATTCCGGTACAACAATGCCTTTAGTGCAAGGTGGTTTTACCAACACGTTCATGTATAAAAATGTGACATTGTCAGTATTGTTGGTTGGAAACTTCGGAAACGTGATTCGTTTGAGAAATATGACGGATGGGCAAGCATTTGCTTACCCGGCAGCAACACAGAATATGTCTAAAGAATGGGCCTCTAGGTGGAGAAAACCGGGAGACGAGGCTTTCACGGATATTCCGAGACTGGAGGCGAACGAGTTTGATGATGCCGTTTTCTATCCTTACCCGTCAAACGGAACGATGTATAATAATAGTGACCTGAGAACCGTGAAGGGGGATTTCGTGCGGTTGCAGAATATATCCTTGAGTTATGACTTGAATCTGAAAAAATTACGGGATTTGGGAATTCAAAACATTCGTTTTATGTTGCAAGGGAATAACCTGCACGTGTGGAAAAATTCGAAGTTGAAAGGACAAGATCCTGAGGCAACGGGAGCTATCATGAAATATGGGTCAACGAGTAGTGCCAATGTTTCTTTCGGGAACACGTATCTGCCTTTATCTCGTACTTACTCGTTTTCGCTATCTGTACAATTTTAATGTTATTGATTATGAAAAAGATATTTTATACTCACGTGTTGATACTACTTACGTTGTTCTGTAGTTGTGATTTGCTGGATATAAAACCGGTGAACAGTATGTTGCCGGTTAGCGTGGAGGATTTCGAATCCGTTTTGTTGGGGGGGTATCCCCGTTCGGATTTCTTTATTAATACCGATCTGGCTACGGATAACGTGTATGCGAATCTAAATGCCACTTCTGCGGTAACAAAATCTTATGAACCATGGTTTGTTTGGGCGGCTACGCATCAGTATAACGGGGCCGAGGATGGTTATTGGAAACAGTTGTATCAATCTATATTTTACGCGAACACGGTTCTGGATGAATTTGCCGGGAAAACACCTTCTGCCGAAGAAAAGAATTTGTTTGAAACGGTACGAGGTGAGGCTTATGCTTTGCGGGCCTATTGTTATTTTTATTTGGTGAATTATTATGCTGAGAATTATGCAACCGAGAACATGGAAAAGCCGGGAGTCCCGATGCCATTGAGCGCCAAGGATGTGCATCAGAATACCCAGAATAACGTTCGGATTCCGGTCGGTAAAGTGTGGGAACAGATTGAGAAAGACTTAGAGGAAGCGTCTAAAGATCTACAAGGTAAGGAAAGTAAAAGTAAGTATCGTTTTGATTATATCTCTTTGCAGGCTTTTAAAGCACGGGTTTATTTGTTCATGAACAAGTATGAAGAGGCTATTGAGGCGGCTTCATACGTTATTGATGCCAAGGCTTTGTTTGATATGAACGAGATTCAAGCTTACTTGGACGGGTTAGATAAAATTTCGAATGCATTCAATTACACGTATGGGTTCATAGATACGGATTACCGGAATGAAGTGTTGTTTTTCGTGGGGGGTAAAGCGAATGGAAATCCTTATTACTATTACAAAACTCGCTTTAAACCGGCAGAAGAATTGCTGAATCTCTGCAAGCGTGATCCGAATGTGGTGGATTACAGGCGATATATTTTCGAATCGAATGCAGATCCGGAGAGTGCGGATTACGTGGAACAGGGACCGACCGTGTACCGGATGTTTGCCACTCAGCAAAGTGATTGTTATTATATCGGTTTGAAATTAAGTGAGGCTTATGTAACTCGTGCGGAAGCGTATGTCCGGACAGGAGAAAAGGATTTGGCCATTGCCGATTTGAATCGTCTTTTGGTGACTCGTACCAAGAGTGATGACTATGTTGAGTTGGATAAAGCCGATTTCACGGATGAAACCGCTTTGCAACGCGTATTGGAAGAACGCCGTGTGGAGTTGGCGTTTGATGCGGGAATGCGTTGGCTTGATTTAAGAAGATTGGGAAAACCGATGCTTCAACATGCATACGAGAACGGACAGGTATACACGTTGGAGCAGGGGGATTTGCGTTACGTGCTTCAAATTCCGGAATCGGAACAATTGAATAGTCCTGATATGCCGTTGAATCCTAGATAAACGATTGGTTTTAAATTTATAAATGTAGAATATCATGATAAAATCAAGAATTATATATTTGCTGCTGACCGCTCTCGTGTTATTATTGAGTAGCTGTGACAAGGAGAGTAAATTGTCGCCGACAGAAGATTTGGGGATTGTCGATATGTTTTCCCCGGATGAGAACGCTGATCCTCGGGTAAAAACGATGTATAATGATTATGGGGTTTGGGTTCGTACTTATTTTAGCAGTATTGATGAATTGACAAATGCAATTTTAGCTCAAGATGCCCTTGTTGCCATGCGGGGAGCGGAGAATTTGGAAGAGGAAAAAGTTCCGGAAGTATTGAATTATTCAGAAGCGTTGTTGAGTAATGTATCGGAACAGTATTCCAAATCGTTTTTCCCGTTGGAATTTTTCTACGTGAAACAATACGGATCGCTTTATTGGATTTATCCGGTGAAAGCGTTGGGGCGTAGTCGTTTAATTTTGATGTGGCCTAATACCACGGATGGTGCCATTCCGGTGACAGATCCGGTAAATCATTATTACCAGGATTCCGTGTTGGCTTCGGAAGTGTGGCGGAAGTTGGGGTCTATGATTGTTGCCCGTATGGAGGAACCCCTGAAAGAATTCGTGACTGGGGGAAAGGCTTATGATGATGGAGAAGCGTACGAAAAACTAGGGAATGAATATGACAAGGACGAAAAAGCGTGGAAAGAAGAAAATCCGGATGCGGATGATGAAGATGAGGAGGAGGTGAACCGTCGTCCCTACGTGATCAAATACAAGAATGCCGTGGCTGAACTATGTCGAAACGGGGGATATATTACCGGGGGAAGTTCTCGTTCTTTCGAGGGGGATTTTTCGGAATGGTTGCGTTTACTTGTGATGGAGTCGTACGAGAATATTAAGAAGGATTACTTGGATAACAGTAAACCCCGGGCATTGAAATACGAGATCTTGATTAAATATTTCAAAGAATATGGTTGGGATATTCAAGCAGCCGGGAATAAGTACCGGACGGAGTTCAACAAGTACAAGGCTTCGTTGCCTTCCGGAGATTAATGCGTTAGTTTTCAGTGAATGAAAAGAATAATTTTAATGTTGTTGTGTTGTTTGTCCCTCACCTTACTGCGGGCGCAAGAGGGGGTAAGATTCGAATCGCTTACTTTCAAGGAGGCCTTGGAGAAAGCGAAAAAAGAAAATCGGTGGATTTTCTTGGATGCTTACACTTCTTGGTGTGGTCCCTGTAAGGTGATGGCAGAACAAGTTTTTACGCGAGCGAAAGCGGGGGAGTTTTTTAACTCCCGCTTCGTGAACGTGAAATATGACATGGAGAAGGGGGAAGGGCCGGAACTGGCTAAAAAGCTTGGTATCGGGGCGTACCCGACATTCGTGTTGATTCGGCCGGATGGCGTGGTCCATGATAAGTTGGTTGGAGGAGCGGATGTTGATGGAATTATTCAACGGGTGGAACATTCCATGAAACAGACGGAGACCGTGGGGACATTAGCTGTCCGTTATGATCAAGGCGAGCGGGATAAGGAATTTTTGTTGAAATATTTACGGGCCTTGTCGGATGCGAGTGAGGTCCGCCGATTGAGAGAGGTTGCCGGAATTTTATCCGGGCAGTTGACGGATATTGAGAAGATTGATTCTGCGTGTTGGATTTTGTTTGATAATAATGATTTGGCTCCGTTTAACTCTGCAAACTATCGTTTTTTACTGGAACACAGGAAGCAATTTAGTCAACGGGTGGGACTGGAAAAGGTGGACCGACGTTTAGGGATGCTCTATGCGGGTGTTTTGTCATCCATTGTTTGGGGACGTGACACGAAAACGACACTTGCTGATGTACAGGAGATCGGGAAAGTGATCCGGACGTTGAAAACGGATGATAAAAAACGATTGTTGGCGTACGTGAACTTAGCCAACGCTTACAAGGAAAAGAATACCGGAGAATTATTGAAGCTCGTTAAGAAGGTATTTCCCGTTTTCTCTGATGCTGACGTGATGCTGATGGTGATGCCCGTATCGGTTTATTTCCGTACCCAAGAGAATAAAGCGGCATTGAAAGAGTTTATTCAGGTGGGGAGGGGAATTATTCCCAATTTGAAAATACAGGAAAATATAAACTACGTGACCTATTATTTTGACGAACTGGAAAAGCAGATGTAGGGTTGAATGTTGCTTTTTGGATGCACCGTGTGGTGGGTGAGTGGTCCGGGATGCCCCGGATCACTTTTTTCATGTCCGGGGGTAAGGAGTAGTCTTTTACCATTTGAGAAATAACAAGTGCTGGTACGGTATATTAAAAAAAGCTGTTTAAGTCTTGGTTACGTGGGGATATAGATAGAAACAGGGGGAACTCTTGGGATACATGGTGGTGATAAAGACGACATAAGTCATTCGTGTCTCGTCTTTATCTTGTCTTTAAGGGACTTACCGGGTATGATAACGGTTGTTTGTGGGTTGGAAATGTCCGTGTCCGGAGTGGAGGTGAATATTTAGGGAATCAACTTGTTTAAGTGCAAGTATTGTTATAATCAATAGTATAGCTTACATCTTGACGTTATGTCGTCCTTATCCTGTCGTTAAAATGGGCTTCTATAAGAACGAAGGGATAACGAAGGTGGATGGGAGGGATGATGGTAGGATATAAGCTTTGGTAGGGAGAAAGGCGAAGGTTGGATAGAGGTGAGTGTTTTCAAGGCGGTATATGAAAAATGGTGATAAGTGGTTGGTTCGTTTGAATTATTTTATATTTTTGAAGATCAATAAATGAACGTTTAATAAAGTTTTCTCAATATAGAAATATTGGTTGTCAGCCAATGATTTCATATCTTTCATCTATCTCGACACTAGAGAATTATCATATTTAACAATTTGCCTAGTCCATGCAATTTTAAAATGCATTAAACGTTCGTTTATTGCTTGGTAAATTGTATATCAATTAAAACGTAAGAAGTTGGATGTGAATTTAAATGAGGATCAGTCGTATGTTTGGGGATTACGGAGGCGAGATACCCGAATTTATGAGATCGTATTTAAAAAGTACTATCAACCACTTGTCGTGTTTGTTGTGCGTCATGTTGGGGATGAGGATGTTGCGAAAGATATTGTACAAGATATTTTCTTTAAATTATTTGAAAGCAGTCGTTCTCTGCCCGATAATTTCCAGCTAAAATCATGGTTTTATAAGGTTGCCCGTAATGCAGCAGTGGATTATCTTCGTCATTTGCAAGTGGAGGATAAGTATAAGTTTTTGATGGCGGAAGCCATGATCAATGTTCCTGATATGGATGAAGAGATTGATGAACAAGTGTATGATAAAGTGAATCTAGCTATAGAAAGTCTACCGGAACAATGCAGGTTGATTATTAAATTGAACGTGCTGGAAGGGAAAAAGTATCAGGAGATTGCAGAAGAATTAGGAATCACGATAAACACGATTCGTACACAGGTGTCTAGGGGGTATAAAAAATTGCGAGAAATTCTTGCAGAAGAGATGGATACCTCTATTCTGATTTATATGTTTCTGAAAAACAAATAGCTCTATTTATCTTGAAATTAAATGAACATATCAGAGAGACATCGGTGAGACTTGTTTACAAGTATTACAAGGGATGGATGAAGTGCTTCAAAGAATATTTTTCATTTTATCTGAAAAAAGTTAAAATTTTTGTCACACAAAATAAATGGCTTCTCGTTATAGAGGTGTTATTAAGATAAAAACCATGAAAGACAAAACAATATCAGCTAGCTTGATTTATCGGAAGATCGAAGGGAAGCTTTCCGCTGTGGAGGAGGAACGTTTTGAGGCATGGCTGAAAGAAGGATGGGAACATCGGGAATACTACGAGCGAATGCGGAGAATGTATCAACAGGAAAATGTGCAGGAAGTTGTGACTGGGGAAATTCAGGAGGCTTGGGGGGTGTTTGAAAAGCGTGTGCAAGGACAGCGGAGGATTGAAAGGAGACAGCGTTGGGTGTGGGTGATGAGTGCGGTAGCTTCCGTGGCGCTTGTGATTTGTTGTTGTTGGTTCGTGTACTATCGGGCAAACACGGAACAAAAATTGAACGTGGCGGTACAAAAGATCGTTCCGGGACAATATAATGCCGTGTTGGAGATGGCGGATGGGGCCACGTATCAGTTAGGGGAACAACAGTATTTTTTACAAGAGAGAACAGGAAATCAAATTAAGGTTGATAGTACGGTTTTAAGCTATTTACCAGTGAATAATAAATCTGGCCTGTCTCAAGATATTGTATATAATAAATTGAGCGTTCCCAAGGGGGGAGAATACCGGATCGAATTGGAAGATGGAACCAAGGTATGGATTAATTCTGCCTCTCGTTTACGATATCCGGTTGTGTTTTTGGGAGATACTCGTGAAGTATATTTGGAAGGAGAGGCGTATTTTGAAGTGCGGCGGGATTCTTCCCGGCCTTTTATCGTTCATGCGGGGGATCAGAGAGTAACCGTGTTGGGAACCAGTTTCGGGATGACTTGTTATGCCAATGAGGTGAATGATTACACGACATTAGTTTCGGGAAAAGTGAAAGTCGAATTACAACAAGGGAAACAGGCTTTCGTGTTGAAACCCGGAACGCAAGTGGAGTACAACAAGGAGAGTGGAATGGTCCGGGAGAGAAGGGTGGATGTCGCAGAATTCGTTGCTTGGAAAGAGGGGAAGTATGTTTTTAAACAGAAACGTTTGGAAGATATTCTGTCCACGTTGTCCAGGTGGTATGATTTTGAGGTGTTCTATCAGAATTCGGAAATGAAAGAGGTTTTGTTCTCCGGGGAGTTGAGGCGGTTTGACGATTTTAATTATCTCTTGCAGTTGATAGAGCGAACGAGTGATGTCAAATTTATAATAGATAAAAAAGTAGTACAAGTAGTGAGATGAAAATGAAACAGGAGAATACGGTAATATTCCCCTGTCACTTAATAAGCCGGCAAGCTTATTTGATTGTTTAATTTTACAACACAAATTTATGAAAAAAAGAGGTAAACTATGCACACCTTTTCAAAAAAGGTGGTGTCAAAAAATTCTTTTGTCAATGAAACACCTTTGTATTTTTTTGTTGGTGTTCAATATGGGGTTGAATGCCGCAGTTCATTCGCAGAATCAACGTGTTAGTGTGAAGTTGAAAAATGCGGGTATTGAGGATTTGATCGTGGCGATCAAGAGTCAGTGTGACATGGGATTCTTATATGATTATGGTAAAACAAAAGCCGTGAAAAATATTACGGTGAGTATGCAAAATGCCTTGTTGGCAGACGTTTTAAGCGAGGCGTTGAAGGGAACGGGATTCGTGGCGGAGATCGAAAATAGTATGATTATTATTAAAGAGATTGTTCGGGGAGAGCAAAAAAAAGCCCGTGTTATTAAAGGTTTGATTACCGACGAGGGTAAAAGCCCGCTTCCCGGAGTGACGGTGTTGATCAAGGGAACCACGATCGGGGTGGTAACCGACACGGCGGGTAGATACACGCTTACTTTGCCGGACCAAAAGGAGGCTACGTTGGTATTTTCGTTCGTCGGGATGGAAAATGTCGAGTTAAAAGTTACTCCGGAGCGGGATGTGTACAGCGTGATCATGAAAGAGTCGCAAACGGCTTTGGATGACGTGGTGGTCACCGGTTTTTTTACCAAGAACAAACAGAGTTTTACCGGATCGGTGAAGACGATTTCGGTAGAGGAGATCAAGGCGGTTTCTAATACCAACCTGATCAGTGCCTTGGCGATGTTGACACCTGGTCTTAAACTCGTGGAGAATAATCAAGCCGGGTCTAACCCGAATAATCTTCCGGAGATTGTCATCCGGGGAACTTCTTCTTTGACGACCGAGGCGGATGTTAATCCGAATCAACCGAT
>DYVS01000066.1:0-15779 GCA_020743075.1 Butyricimonas virosa
ATAAATTGTATGCTTAAAGATACAATATCTTTAGGTAATAACAAAGCCCCTGCTTGTGAAAGTCGGGGTTTTGTGCATAAAAAAAGAAGGTGTGCATTTTGACACACCTCCAATAGTTTATATTAATCTTAGATTACTTCAGTTTAATCATTTTCATACCACCGGGACCTTTTATCTCTTTCGGTTTGGACAACTGTTCTTCTATAAACGGAATCAGTTTACCGTTAGAAGGTCTCATCGCATTGATTGTGATAATTCTACCCTCACTATCAAACATCATAAAACGAGGTATTCCGGTTATTATGTATTCATTGTACAATTTATCCTTTAAAGCTCCATCAACTATATATTGCGGCCATTGAGGTTTGTCTTCATCTAATTTTTTCTCCCAAAGGTTCTTTTTACTATCCACCGATACGCTCACTAACAGAATTCTTGGATCATCTTTATAATGTTGGTACAATTTTTCCATATTAGGAATTTCTTCCACACACGGCCCACACCATGTCGCCCAAATATCCATATAAACAAGTTTTCCCTTAAAATCTGAAAGCTTCACCAAATTACCATTCAACCAATTTATGGTCGTACAAGAAAACCATTTTAACCTGTTTTCCCAATTCTGCAAAAACTTCTGAAAGTGGAGTTTCCGTGAAATTAACTGAGATTTTAGCTGTTTAGGAAAAAGCAACTGTATTTACTGACAACCTCAGAATCAAACACCATTCACTCTGCAAAATGATGTAACTGTTTGAAATAAATCTCAAACAACTCTTGATAAGCCGCCTCATCATTAGCCTTTAATCTTTCTAGTAGAATATTATTTTCATCCATTACACTGAAATACACACAAAGATATAAAATTATTAAGAAACAGCAGAATGAAAATAATCATACACGATATTTCCTTTAGCCGGACCTATGGCTTTTGCTAACTCTTCACGAGATGCCTCTTTTATAGCATTTACAGATTTAAAATATTGTAATAAAGATACTTCTGTTTTCTCACCTATACCTTTAATTTCACTTAATACACTGATTGTCTGTTTTTTCTCTCGTAATTTACGATGAAAAGTGATACCAAAACGGTGAGCCTCGTCCCGGATATGCATTAATGTCTTTAAAGCCACGGAAGTTTTCGCTAACAAATAAGGATCTTTATCTCCGGGATAATATATTTCTTCCATTTGCTTGGCCAAACCAATGATAGGCACTCTTTCCAACAAATCCAATTTACGTAATGTGGCCACGGCTGAACTTAATTGCCCCTTTCCACCATCCACCACAATCAAATCAGGCAACTCCCCACCCTCTTCAAGTACCCGGTGATAGCGACGGTACAATATCTCTTCCATCGAAGCGAAATCATTCGCCCCAATAACAGTTTTCACGTGGAAACGTCTGTATTCCCGCTTTGCCGGTTTACCGTCAATAAAAACGACACAAGAGGCTACAGGATTGGTTCCTTGTATATTAGAGTTATCGAAACATTCCATCCGATGAGGTAATCGAGGTAATTTCAGATCATTTTTTATCGTATTTAGTAGATCTAATTTACTATCCTGCCGCCGTAATCCCCGCTGCCTCTCCCGATCCATTTTAAAGAATTTCACGTTCCGTTCAGATAACTCCAATAGTTGTTTTTTCTCCCCTCTTTGCGGGATAGCATAGTTCATTCCTTCCATCAATACATCCGGGTAGAAAGGTACTAGAACCTCCCTAGAGCGACTATTTACCAATTGGCGGATCTCAAAAATGGCAAAAGAAAGTAAAGACTCTTTCGATTCATCCAATTTTTTCTCTAATTCAATAGTATGCACTTGATTCACAGCTCCATGAACAATTCTCAAGTAATTCACATAGGCATATTTTTCATCTTCCAAGTAAGAAAATACATCTATATCGTTTATTGAGGTACTTACTATCGTGGATTTTGTTTGATGAGTTTTCAATGCTTCTATGGCCTCCTTCATTTCCTGTGCCTTTTCGAATTGAAGAGAAACAGTATATTCCTTCATTTTTCGAGTCATAAAATCGATCACGGAAGAAATATTTCCTTTCAAAATATTCTGGATCTGTGCAATATATTCCATATATTCCTCTTCCTGCACGTACCCAACGCAAGGCCCCATACAATTTCCGATGTGATATTCCAGGCATACTTTATACTTTCCACTATAAACAGCTGATTTATTGAGAGATAAATTACAAGTTCTCAATTTATACAGTGATTTTATCAAGGAAATCAAGGTGTTAGCATATTTAGCCGAAGTATAAGGCCCAAAATACTCTGAACCGTTCCGGATAAATTTCCGAGTGGTAAAAACTCGTGGAAAAGCCTCTTTTGTAATACAAATCCAAGGGTACGTTTTATCATCTTTCAACAGAATATTATAGTGGGGTTTGTATTTTTTGATCAAATTATTCTCTAGTAATAGCGCATCTTCCTCTGTATTAACCACAATGTACTTCAAATCCCGTATTTTACGGACCAAAACCATTGTTTTAGAGGTCTGATTTGTCTTCACAAAATAAGATGAAACTCTGTTTTTCAGATTCTTAGCCTTACCTATATATATAATTACTCCATTTGCATCAAAAAATTGATACACTCCCGGAGTCGTAGGTAATTTACTGACTTTCTCTTTCAATCCAAATTCATCTTCTGCCATATACTATTTCACAAAATCAAACTTCTCAAAATCAAAGATTCCTTTTTCTCCTATCTTTAAAGTAGGTATTACAATTAATGCCATAAATGAAAGTGTCATGAAAGGAGATTTTAAAGGTGTTCCCATTTTTGAAAGTATTTCATTCAATTTCATATAGCGATCTGCCACTTCTCTCCCACTTTTATCACTTATAATACCACCAATAGGAAGAGATAAAGAGTGTAATTTGCTCTCTTCATTCACTACTAAACCACCTTTTTCTTTTATCAATTCATTTATTGCAAGCATTAAATCTTGATCGGTACAACCCACTGCAATAATATTATGTGAGTCATGTGATATAGAAGAAGCAAAAGCTCCTCGTTTTAAACCGACGCCCGAAATAAAACCGATCTGCGGTTTAGAGTTAAAGTAACGATTTAAATAAACTATTTTCAAAACATCTTTATCTAAATCCGATTGAAAACCTTCTATCTTTTCATCGAAATGAAAGATTTTACGGTCTGTCAAAAGACTATCAGATTTTACTTGAATACAGGTAACATCTCCAAAAACATTAGTATGAAGATCAGATAAACTTATTTCATCATGATGAAACTTATTTAATAAAGGTACATCACAAACCGGATTATTTTTAGAACTGTTTTCACCATAGACTACCTCCCCACGAATATAAGTGGAACGTATATTCAAAGATTCTATATCATCAAAAATAATGAAATCCGCATTATCTCCGATATGCAAAGTTCCTATATTTAGATTATAAAAACGTACCGGATTAAGACACGCAATCTGCAAAATATCAAAAATACCAAAGCCATCAGCCAATGCTTTTTTGACAATTTTATTAATATGACCTTCATTTAATAAGTCGTCAGCATGTGAATCATCCGTGCAAAACATAACGCTATCCGTACGTGTAGCAATCAATGATTTTAATGCATTATAGTTTTTAGCAGCACTTCCCTCCCTGATCATGATATGCATTCCTTTCGAAATTTTTTCTTCTGCCTCTTCTATGGTCGAAGATTCATGATCGGTTTCTACACCATGAGCAATATATAAACTCAATGGATCACCCACGAGTTCCGGTGCATGACCATCTATTTTTAATCGGTATTTCTTAGCTATTTCTATTTTTCCAATGACATCCGGATCATTATTTATAACGCCAGGAATGTTCATGACTTCAGAAAGCATTGTAAACTTTCCGGTTTTTGCTAATTTATCCGTGTCTTTTATGGATAAAATGGATCCCGGTTTGTCGAATGGAGTTGCAGGAACACATGAAGGAATACCCCAAAAGAATTTTAAAGGTGCCTTTTCTCCATTATTTATCATCAATTCCACCCCTTCTACCCCTAAAACATTGGCAATTTCATGCGGATCGGCAATTACACCCACTGTTCCATTCGGAATTACTAATTTAGAAAACTCGACAGGCATTAACATGGAACTTTCCACATGGACATGCGCATCTATAAATCCCGGCGAAATATATTGATCATACGAATTAGAATTCCTTTCTATATTCATGATCTTTCCTTCAAATATAGATATAGCGCAAGGATAAAATTCCCTGTTTTCTATATCAATTAAATTCCCTTCAATGATTTCCATTTTATACCTCGGTTTTTGTTTGTAATATTTACCCTACAAATATACCTTTTTACCCGAATTTATTCAATAGTACCCTTCGCACTATTTTCAACGTTCCACGTGAAACATTTCTTTTATCTTCCCAATAAAATCAATAAAACATTGATGTCAGAAGGTGATACTCCTGTAATACGTGATGCCTGTCCAATAGTTTTCGGATTAATCTTTGTCAATTTTTGACGAGCTTCATAAGAAAGAGAAGTTATCTCCATATAATTAAATTTATTCGCAATAACTAAATTTTCTAACCGATTCAATTTATCAGCTATTAATTTTTCTCTCTCGATATATCCCGAATATTTAATTAAAACTTCGGCAGCCTCTATGATTTCTTCTCGCAAATTATTGTCAAAAATAAATTCTTTCAAAGAAGGAATTGAACCTACAATTTTAGGAATAGTTACCTGCGGTCTCGAAATAATATCAATCAATTTTATTTTCTGCCGAATAGGTGAAGATCCCAAAACTTCTAAAGTCGGATTAATTTCATCAGGTGAAATACTAAAATTAGTAACAAAATCTATCAATCTATCACGTTTCAAAATTTTATCTTCAAACACGGCAAAACGATCTTCTTTCACAAGACCTAGAGAATATCCTAAACGAGTCAAGCGGGCATCCGCATCATCCTGTCTCAATAAAATTCTATACTCCGCACGAGAAGTAAACATACGGTAAGGTTCATCTACCCCTTTTGTAACTAAATCATCAATCAGTACTCCAATATAAGCCTGATCTCTATTCAATACAAAATCTTTATTATCATGAAGTGAAAGATGAGCATTTATTCCGGCCATTAATCCTTGAGCCGCTGCTTCCTCGTATCCGGTAGTCCCGTTTATTTGTCCAGCAAAATAAAGTCCCTTGATTAATTTTGTTTCCAAAGTCGGATATAATTGAGTAGGTTGGAAAAAATCATACTCGATAGCATAACCCGGTCTAAAAATTTTTACATTCTCAAAACCCTCAACATTTCTCAATGCACGCAATTGAATATCCCAAGGTAAAGAAGAAGAAAATCAATTCAGATAATATTCGGTCGTCTTCTCTCCTTCTGGTTCCAAAAACAAATGATGACTATCTCGATCTGAAAAAGTATCTAATTTAGTTTCTATACTCGGACAATAACGAGGACCTATACTTTTTATCGTACCATTAAATAAAGGACTATCATCAAATCCTTCCCGCAAAATATCATGTACGACTTTATTCGTGTAGGCAATATAACAAGGTCTCTTCTCAAGTGAATTCGTATACGCAAAACTCAGAAAAGAGAATTTATGGAAATCATTATCTCCATCCTGACGGGTTAATTTAGAAAAATCAATACTTCGACCATCTATACGAACCGGAGTACCCGTTTTCATTCGCCCGACTGCAAAACCATATTCTTTCAACTGATCGGATAAACCATAAGTAGCCGGTTCTGAAATTCGACCACCGGGAAAGCTAACTCGTCCGATATGCATTAGACCATTTAAAAAGGTACCATTAGTCAAAATCACACGACGGGAGCTAAAAGAAATCCCTAATCTAGTTTTGACCCCGGTAACTCGATCTTTATCCAAAAGAAGTTCTATCACATCATCCTGCCACAAATCCAGATTATCGGTATGCTCTACCCTATCTCTCCATTCAGCAGAAAAAATCATTCGATCACATTGAGCCCTCGGACTCCACATAGCAGGTCCTTTAGATAGGTTCAGCATACGGAATTGGATTGTACTTTTATCTGTTACAATGCCAGATCCACCACCTAAAGCATCTATCTCTCTAACAATCTGACCTTTAGCAATACCACCCATAGCCGGATTACAAGACATTTGCGCTATCTTATTCATATCCAATGTAATAAGTAGCGTCTTCGATCCTAAATTAGCTGCAGCACAAGCTGCCTCACAACCAGCGTGTCCGGCCCCTACTACAATAACATCATATACGGGCAGTAATTGTGACATAATTATATCGTTTTAAGCAATTCTAAGCAATGATTTTCATTTTGACGCATCTCTTTTGCGTCAGCATCTGATTTATCTTTAAAACCTATCAAATGAAGTACAGAGTGTACAAGTACCCTATGTAATTCATCTTCATAAGTTGTATTGAATTCTAAAGCATTGGATTGAACTGTATCAAGACTGATAAAAACATCACCTGACAATATTTTTCTCTCGGAGTAGTCAAAAGTAATAACGTCGGTGTAATAATCATGATTCAAATATTTCCTGTTTACATCCAGGATATAATCATCATTACAAAAAATAAAAGAGATCGTTCCTAATTGAAACGAATAATCATCAGCAACAGCTTGTAGCCATTGTTTCACTCTCTCTTCATTAAAAAAAGAAGGAATATCACATTCCTCACTAAAAAAAAGAAGTTCGCTCATCTATATATTATAAATTGAAAACCATGGTCACCTTTGATCCACCGTCTTCAAAAATCAAATCATCAGAAAGCGTTTTCATCAGGTAAAGACCACGTCCTGCATCTTTTTCTATATTATCCGGTAAAGTAGGGTCCGGGATATAAGAATAATCAAAACCTTCACCCTCGTCTTTCACGGCCACGAATAAACGCTTTTCTTCTTCGTAAACCGAAAACTTAACATGCTTTGAAGAATCCAGTTTATTTCCATAAAGAATTGCATTATTAACAGCTTCAATAACACACAAACTTATCTTGCCGAACACATCCGGTTCGACATTATAAACATCCGAGAAATAATCGATAAAGTTCTCAACTTTAACGATATTACCAATTTCAGAGGCAATCGAAAACTCTAATTTGTCCATCGCTTTTTCAAATAATTAATAACGATCATCGCAATCATAACCAAGCCTTTTTTACTCACCATTTTACTCATATTCCGCAGCTATAAAAAGCAGTATTCTCACTATTTACCGTCTAGCGAATGTAAGTAAAATATTTTTAAATACCAACCACCAATAAAGTATATTATTAATCTTTCAAACATACTCCTACTCTACCAAGGCGTTAACCATAATTGTGGATCTAAATTGTCTTTATCTCTCCAAACTTGAAAATTTAACGTACTGTTATTACCACTACTCACAGCCAGCTTGCCAATTTTTTGTTTCACATTGACGGTATCCCCCTTCTTAATAAATATCTCCACCAAGTTCGAATACACCGTTAGATAATTTCCATGCCGCACAATCACAACGTTATTATCTCCTGGGATAAACATTATTTCCGTCACTACACCCTTAAATACCGCTCTAACATCAGCATTCCGGGATGTCGTAATAGTAATTCCTGCATTATTTAACTTCACCTGCTTAAAAACAGGGTGTACATTCACCCCGAATTTCTCCGACACAAATCCCTGTTCAACAGGCCAAGGTAACTTTCCTCTATTTTTAGCGAAATCGTCGGAAATAAGTTTCTCTTCTGGTGTTAATTTATATGTAGAATTTTTACTCCCCGACTTTTTAGCCTGAGCAGCAATGAGTTTCTCCAATTCTTTTTTAAAACGTTCTCTGTTTTTAATCTCAATATTCAACTTTCGTAGAAGTTCTTTTTCCTTTTTCTTCAAATCCGCTATATACGTGTTCGCCTCATTTTGTTCCCTGATCAACTGATTATTTTGAGAAGTAATTTTAGACTGTGTTTCACTTTTCAGAATTATCAATTTACTCAATTCTCTATTAATAGCGGTCAATGAATCGTTTGTCTGCTCAATTAACTGAATCTGCCGCTTGGAATAGTCCTGAACCTGTTCAAAATATTTATACCGGGCATAAGCCTGAGCAAAACTCGAAGAAGAAAATATGTAGATCAATTTATCCGATTCATTTCTCTTTTTCCAAGTCTCGTACACCATCTTAGAGTAGAATTCCAGCATCCGTTGTTTATCAGATTCCAAACCGTATTTAACAGACTCATTCTTTTTAATCTGACCATCAAGGTAATTCACCTCGTTCATAAGAGATTGAATCATCTCTTTTCCCTTATGGATTTTCTGGTTGATGATCGATACTTTCTGTATAGTAGAAGATTTATCTTTACGGGCATTTTCCAGTAACTTATTCAAATACGCAATTTCCCTTTCCGTCTTTTCATTTTTCTTTTTAATAGCGTCAATCGACTGCGAATAAGAAAAAGTGAAAGAAAAGAAGAAAATCACGATCAATATGTTACGACAAATATCCATGCTAATACATTCTTTTATACTTACTAGGTATTTTAAAATTAGGTGAAACTTCCACGTCAAATTCTAACCGGTCAAAATTCAATATAACTTCCCAATTATCATTATCCGAAAATACATTAAAAGTTATTTTCCCGGGAAACAATTTTCCACTAAAATCCTTTATATTCTTGTATTTCACGCTCATTCCGACACCCTCTTCCAAATCCTCGATAGAAACAGCATTAGGTCTGAAACAATCCGGATCAATATGTATTTTCTGCAACACTAAAGAAAATTCTTTATTCTTTCTCCTTTTCTTGTATAATTTCTTCAATTTTCTCCCCAATGCTTTTTCTTCTAAACTATACAATACATAATCGTTACCCGACTTATCAAATTTATAACGCTTTCCTCGCACAGCTTCTGTGGTACAAGATTCAAAATCAAAAAATTGATTTGTCAGTATCCGTTGAAAACAATCAAATGTCAAACCCACGTCAAAACGTTCTGCGAAATAACTGTAATCCGAAACAAAATATTTTTTCTCTCTAGGACTGATAAATTTCACGCTATCCGGAGTTAACAGTAGTCTGGCTACATCAACTCCCAAAGCAGCACTAACTGAAACCCATATAAAACTATCTCTTTGTATTCTTAAAATAGCTTTAAGACTATGGGAATTCTTGTTATCCTTCAAAGATAAATCAACTTTCTTCGCATATATAGTATTATAATCTAACTCGTTAGAAATAATATTTTTAAACAATTTTCCTTCGGTAATATTCGGTAAATCTCTGCGATTTTCCGTAATCTCCTTCACGGATCTACACGACACGAAACACAATAAAATCAATAATAAAACACAACTACTTCTCATGATCTACCGATAAACCATTCTCTATCTTATATTTTAAATCACCACATTCTTCATCTCTAAATTCCAAAGCTTTCTGCCACATTTTCACAGCCTCCTCCTTTTCTCCGTTCATGAATAAAATATCTCCATAGTGTTCATATAAAACTCCACTTGGGTTCTTCACGTTCTCAATAGCTGAACGCATATAAAATTTAGCCAAAGAATAATTTTTACTTTTAAACAAGACCCAAGCGTAAGTATCCAAAAAAGTCGAATTATTCGGATCAGCACTCAATGCCGTTGAAATCATTTTTTCAGCTTTATCCAAATGCTCATTTCGCAATGAAAGATAATAGCTGTAATTATTTAATGTCATTATATCACCTGGATTTATCAACAAAGTACTGTCAAACATAGCAAAAGCCTGTTCAATACTATCCTGCTTATAATATACTTCACCAAGATAGGCAAAAAACTGAGCCTTAATAGGAGAATTATCCGGAGACAAGGCTAGTCCTTGTTCCAAATATCCCTTTGCTCTCTCTAAATCTTTTCGAATCAGTAAAGGCAAACTGATCATCACGTAAGGTAACGGCTCATTCGGGAAATATTTCAGACATTCCAACCCACCACGATACATAGCAGTCGTGTCTTCCAATTGATTATATAACATCAACAACTCTTCCCAAACCAAATAATTATTTTTCTCCTTAGAAATAAGAAATTCCAGCTCACCCTTACATTCCTCCAGCCTATTATATCGTTTCAAAAAATCAGCATTTAAAGTCCTAACGGCTATATCTTCAGGATATTTTTCTAACAATACTTGCACATAAGAATAGATATGATCCAAAGAAATATTCGCATCGTTTTGGTTAACTAATAACTTCAGCAAATATTGAACCTTCAATCCATTTTCAACCTTATCATTCAACAAGACCGAACGAATATATTTTTCCGTATTTAAAGAATCATTTTTTGTACGATAATAATCAGCTAAATAAAGTCGTACAAAACCATTGTCCGGATCATTTTTTACGATTTTATTCAATAATTGAAGACCTTTCTTCTCTTGATCATGTGACAAATACAGTTCAGCTAATAAACCCAAATAATCTGTTTTTTCAGGATATTTCTTCACCAACTTCATGATTTCCACCGAGGCATTTTTTACATCATTCATTTTGGAATACAATTTAGCCTTTTCAATAATAGCCGGCTCACTTATTCCAAACTGTTTCTCGTAACGGTCCAACACATTTATAGCCTTATCCCACTTTTCCACGGAAGAATATAAATCAGTCTCCACGATGTAAAAATCCTCTCTCTCGGGATGCAATAATATCAATTTATCATATACCTTACAGGCCTCTTCAATCATCGATTTTCTCTGCAAAATATTAGCCAACAATAAATTATACCAAATATTTGTCGGCTCCAATTCCACAGCCTCCCGCATCAGTTGCAAAGGTAGCGTATAATCCTCTCCTAACACCAATATACTAGATAATTCATAACGTACCGCAGCACTTTTGTTATAAATCTTCATACACTGATCGAAATAGGCAATAGCAGATTTCAAGTCACCTAAAACTTTACAACGTACCCCTTCCATGAAAGCATAATCGAACTGTACTTTAGCCTCACCTTCTAAAGTAGATTCTACCACTTTCTTTTTATCAGCAAAAAGCTGAGTAGTACACAAAAGCAATAAAAAAACAAATAATAATCGACCTAGTTTAGTCATTATAAATGATTTATTGTTTACCCGTGTGACCGAAACCTCCTCTCCCTCTCTCCGTTTCGCCCAATTCCTCCACTTCAATTAATTCAGCCTGTTCAACCTTATTAATCACCATCTGGCAAATTCTGTCCCCGTCATTAATCTGTGTTACTTCATGAGACAAATTCACTAAAATAACCCCGATTTCCCCTCTATAATCAGCGTCAATCGTTCCCGGAGTATTCAATAAAGTGATTCCTTCGTTTAAAGCCAATCCACTCCGCGGACGCATCTGAGCCTCGTAACCATCAGGTAATTCGATAAATAAACCAGTCGGAACAAGTCTCCTTTCCAACGATTTCAACATGATAGGTTCATCAATATTAGCCCGTATATCTAAACCGGCAGATAATTTTGTCTTATATTCCGGAAGCGGATGCTTCGATTTATTCACTATTTTAATCTTCATTCTCTCTGTAAATTTGTATGTTAATCACATTTTAACTACTTCCATAAATTGCGCTAAGATAGCTATTTTTTATGAATTAACTTGTACATAAAATCTTTTGTCAGTAAAAAACTCATCTCTTTTTTTATAAAAATATACACGAAGAGTACGAATAACGGTAAACGAGCCAAACAAGTCACCAAGTTATTGTCAAATTTTATATAGCCACCGACAATATAGAACAATAAACAAATCGCAAAATAGAAAATAATCTTAGGTATATCATAATTGATCTTGTAAAAATGTCTTCCCAGGATAAAAGATAAAATCGTCATAACTAAAAAACACGTGAAAACGGAGTAGGCAGAAGCCATAAAACCTATTTTCGGCAAGAAAATCACGTTTCCTCCTATCGTGATCACGCAACCGATAATCGCCATATAAGCTCCGTATATCGTTTTATCCGTCAATTTATACCACAAGGACAACGAATAATAAATTCCTTGGAACAAATTAGCCATCAATACCCAAGGCAATATCGTCAACCCGCTGAAATATTCTGATCCTAAGAAATATTTTAATACATCCAAAAAGTACATAACCCCTAAAAAGATCATTAAACCGAATCCGGTAAAATAGAGCAGTACATCCTGATATATTTTCTTGGAATCGCTATGTTTGGCATAATTGAAAAAGAAAGGTTCGAAAGCAAAGCGGAAACCTTGTGTGAAAATATACATTACCAAAGCCAGTTTATAACTAGCTCCGTATATTCCGGTAATAGCCAAAGCCTCTTCCCCATCTCCTAAAATTTTAGGCATTAAAATCTTATCCCCCTGTAAATTAATCATTCCCGCAACACTTACAATCAAGATCGGGTATGAATATTTCAAAATATCTTTCAACAAAGAAAACGAGAAAACAAATTTGAACCGGAAAATATAAGGAAACAACATCACTAGCGTACAAATAGAAGAAACCAAATAGGAAATGAAAATATAAACGACTCCACCATCAGCCTGGTAGAAAGGAACAGAAATCCCTTTTTTCTCCAAAAATGGACAGAGCAAATAGAAAAACAAGTTCAACCCCACGTTAATGAGTATATTCACGAATTTAATAACCCCGAAACGAAGGGCTTTTCCTTCCATTCTCAATAGTGCGAAAGGCAAAGTACTCACTACGTCAATCGCGATCGTTACAATCAATAAAACGAAGTAAATCGGGTGGTTCCCCACCTCAAGAAAACTGACAATTTGTGGGAGAAACGAAAAACAGAGTAATAAAAACAAAGTCGAAGTAAAAAGTAAAGAAGTCAATAAGGTTGAAAACACCCGGTCTTTATTATCTTTAGTTGCAAAGCGGAAGAACCCCGTTTCTGTACCATAAGTCAACAATACAACTAATAAAGCGACATATCCCATCAAGTTCGTGAATATACCATTATCGACCGGAGAAAGTACCCTAGTATACAGTGGAACCAGCAACCAATTTATAAACCGTCCAAGTATTGTCGAGAAACCATAAATCACGGTTTCCCCCATTAGTTTCTTTAAAGGATTCATAATAACTTTGTCTTCATTAAATGTGATTCAACAGACAAAAGTAACAAGTTCCCAACAACAATATCATATATATATTATCTTTTATTTTTTTTAAAAAGAAATATGAGTATTATGATAGACTGTGAGTTTTTGGTATAAAAAATAGACTATTCTTTTGTTTTAATCATTATTATTTATGGAGTGGAGAGTTATTCACAGGTTATAATTTTATTAATACTTGATAATGAGATCTATTTTTAAGTTATCCACAATTGTTAGTAAAACAGACTTTGAAAAAGTATTTGGTGAAATTCTCGTGAATTGATGTTAGTATTTTGTAGAAAGGAATTGGAATAATTTGAATAACTATTCTTGCATTTTTTAATTCTATTATTACTTGAATTCGAAATCGAGAAATCAAAATAAAGTTATTCTTTTTAGTTCTTTTTTATTCCACCATAAATACACGAGATATTAACAGTTACTAACAGGTAGAATATAAAAAAATTGGAAATAGAATTTTATTATATTCTATTTCCAATTTATTATGACAGAATGTGTTATCTCTTAAAAAGAAATACACGATTATTTTTTCATCTTTTCGATCATAGAGGTAGTTGAATATCCTTCAATGAAATTAATAGTAATCACTTCTCCTCCCTTGGCCTTTACTATATCGTGACCTACAATTTCTTCGGATTTATAATCTCCGCCTTTTACCAATACGTCTGGTTGAACGAAATCAATCAGATCACGAGGAGTGTCCGTATCGAAAAAGATCACTTCATCAACGAATACAAGAGAAGCTAATAATAATGCTCGAGCATTCTCGTCGTTTACAGGTCTGGAATCTCCTTTCAATCGCTTTACAGAAGCATCAGTGTTCAATCCGATCACCAATTTAGTCCCCAGAGAAGCCGCTTTAGCCAAGTATTCTATATGTCCTTTATGGAGAATATCAAAGCAACCGTTTGTGAAAACGATCTTATCATTTTTGAATCTCCACATACTCAGTGTATTTTCAGCTTCTTTTGTCGTATATGCGATTTTTTTCTCGATAAGTGATAAATAATCCATGATATGTCAAATAAGTTTATTAGTTGCGGTGTCCGGGAAAACCAACGTAGGTTTGTGTGATTTAGCCTCTTCAAAATCCATTGAAGCGTATGAGATAATAATGATCACGTCACCCACGGCACATTTACGTGCTGCCGGACCATTCAGGCAAATAATACCCGAATTGCGTTCTCCTTTGATGATATAGGTATCGAATCTCTCACCATTGTTAATGTTCACGATCTGAACTTTTTCGTTTTCGATCATGTTAGCTGCCTCTAACAGAGCTTCATCAATAGTGATACTGCCCACGTACTGAAGGTTAGCATCAGTAACGGTAACCTTATGAAGTTTAGATTTTACTACTTCTATAAACATCTTCGTGTTAGTTTAAAATACAATATTATCAATTAATCGGATTTTACCGGCATAAACCGCGATGCATCCAACTTTTACATTGTTTTCACTCCAGTCTTGAATAGTTTTCAGTTCTGTGTCGTCCACGATCTCAAAATATTCAGTTTCCAGATAAGGGTTTTTATTGATTTCGTCTACTACCCATTTTTTTAATTCTTCCACGTTCATTTGGGAAGTTAAGTGAGTAGCTTCTTCGAGTACTTTATGAATATGCGGGGCATTTTTCCTGTATTCCGGTTCCAGTAAAGTATTTCTGGAACTCATGGCCAGCCCGTCTGTTTCCCGGATGATAGGGCATGAAACAATTTCGAGATCATAATGTAATTGTTTCACCATGTTTTTAATCACTGCGATTTGCTGGAAATCCTTCATTCCGAAATATGCCCGGTGTGGTCGTACAATGTCGAATAATTTGCTTACGATTTGTCCCACGCCATTAAAATGTCCCGGACGTTTTGCTCCTTCCATAACACTTTCCACGTATCCGAAGTTAAATACACGTGTATCTTCTTCCGGGTACATCTCCTCCACGCTGGGAGCGAACACGTAATCACATCCGTTTTTTTCCAGTAAAGCTACATCTTTGTCCAGTGTACGGGGATAACGTTTCAAATCTTCTTTATCATTAAACTGCGTCGGGTTCACGAACACGCTGACCACGGCAATATCATTTCCTTTTTTACACGCTTTCACGAGGGATATGTGACCTTCATGAAGTGCACCCATTGTTGGCACTAAACCCACCGTTTTTCCCTCACTCTTCAACTTCTCGATAACGGTGCTTAATTCCGTTTTCTTAGTTATAATATTCATGCTTATATTCTTGAAAATACGGGGTGCAAGTTTACAAACTATTTTCGATATAATGCAAAATTGAAAGTTGAAAATTCAAAATGATTATTTAAATAGTGAATGAATATTAGCGTGTATAGACGAGAGAGCATCCAGTAACTCGTTATGGGTAACGCCTTCCCGCATGACAATAAGAACTGTATCGTCACCGCCGATAGTTCCTAGTACCTCAAAATAATTTTCATTATCAATTAGAACGGTCACGGCTTTCGCATATCCGGGAAGAGTTTTCATTACGGCAATATTCCCTGAAAAATCAATGCTTGAAATGGCGTCCGTCACGATGGTGGATGCTTTTTCATCGGTTTGTTCATTCTGAATACTGTCCGGAATAATATATATGTAACCTTTATCTTTGTGAGGTATTTTAGCTACTCTCATAAATTTAAGATCGCG
>DYVS01000067.1:0-14329 GCA_020743075.1 Butyricimonas virosa
TAATTAATAGAAGAACGTATGAAAAGAATATTTACTGTTATATATATAATTATAGCTTTCGGTTTGGGTGCTTGTTACGAGGACAAAGGAGATTATGATTATAAGCCGATTAATGAAATTAGTATATCCGGTATTCAGGAAAGTTATGAACGGATGAAGTGGCAGGATTTACGAATCACCCCCGAATTGAGTTTTTCATTGCATGAAAATGATTCTTTGGCTTATTGTTGGGAGATCGACGGGCGTGCAGTCTCAACCGAACGAGATTTGGATTACAGTGTTGATGTAAATATAGCTGATAATGCTTATAAATGTAGGTATATTGTAACGAACACGAATGGGAATGTCCGTTATTTTCAGGAGTTTGAATTAAAAGTTGTAACTGCTTATAATAGAGGGTTGCTTGTACTTTCGGAACAGGACGGAGAGGGGATGCTTTCTTTCCGCCCGGAAGGGGATGATAGCGAATTCCTGTATTGGGGGGATTTGTTTGCGGGTAAGCCATTGAGTCTGGAACAACCTTATTATATGGATGAAGATGTCACGATAACAACATCGAAGGCCATTTATAGATTGGATAAACAACGAATGGAAGAAAAGAAGAGATATGATGGAGAGACCATGCTTGTTCCCGAATCAGATTTGGAAATAAAGTTTTGTAAATTTACAGATTATGTGGATGATCGAGATTTCGGTTGTATGATTAGTAAAAAAGGGCAGGTGTATGTTTATAAAAGTAGAAATGATTTTTTTAGTACTCCTTCACCGATTCCATGCCTTGAAACGGCTTCGGAAGAAATGATCGATTATGAACTTTCAGATATTTGTTTTACGTATACGATGTTCTACGGGCAGACGGGGTATTTCTTGGGATATGACAATAAAGTTGGTCAATTTTTGCGTTTCGCAAATAAATCAAGTGCTTCGACGGATCGGGATCAAATGAATTCCGTGACGGCCCGTGAGCCTATTATCGGTTTGCCGTTATTTGCATTAGGGCAATGGGATTATGGGAAGTGTATTTCTATCTTTTATGATTCGAAGTCGAATGTTGCAAAGGTGGTCGCTTCCCACACGAAGGATTTTGCTAATGTGACGGAAGCGCAAGTGGTAACCTTGGATAATCACAAGTTTACCCCGGAAAGTAAAGTTACTGTTTGTGATGCTACAGCTCGGGTGCTTTTCAATAACGGAATGATTGTATATCAATCGAACGTGAGGAGTATGACATCTGCACCTACTATTTTGAGTGATAAGTTACCGGGTACGGGTAAGATTACTATGTTGAAGTTATCTAATAATCGTAAATTCTTATATGTAGGAGTGGATTCCGGGCGAGAGGGTGAATTTAAAGGAGATGTCTATGTGTTGGACGCTGTTACGGGAGAAATTGTAACGACTTACCCGGAAGTTGGAGGGGCTCCGGTAGATATTTTGGAGAAATATTAATTTGTAATATGAACAATTCTTGGGAATTCGTTCTCCCAAGGATTGTTCCTAAAATGGAAAAATGTGATGAAAATAATAGGATTGTTTTTGTGCTGCTATATGTTTATGACGGTGTCTGCTCAAAAAGAAGAGGCTTTGAAAGCCGGAATGGAGTCTCCTGACTTCAAGTATAAGGATGTGAACGGTAAGACTGTAAGTTTGAAGGATTTGAGGGGAAAATATGTTTATATTGACGTTTGGGCTACTTGGTGTACTCCTTGTCGGGGTGAATTACCTCATTTGAAAGGGTTGGAAAAGAAGTTGAAAGGGAAAAATATCTGTTTTTTAAGTATATCTTGCGATAAAGATGTGGAGAAATGGAAACAGATGGTGAAAGATGAAGAGTTAGTAGGTATTCACGTGAATACGGGAGGAGACCAGTCTTTTATGAAAGCTTACGGGATTAGGGGTATTCCCCGGTTTATTCTGTTGGATAAGGAAGGTAAAATTGTCAATTTGGAAATGACACGTCCTTCTCAGAAGGTTACTTTGGAAACATTGATGAAATTAGAAGGAATTGACTAATCTGTTGCTGAAGATGAAATATATTTATTATTTGTTTGTCTTGATATTGTTTTGTGCGTGCCAGAAAAAGGAGGAGGGATTTGTTGTACGAGGAGTTATAGCGGGATACCCGGGAACAAAAATATTTGTCCGGGAAATTATTCCGGGTAATGATGCGTGGATGAATGATACGCTTGAAGTGAAGAATGGTAAATTTGAATATCGGGGAAAGGTGGAATCTCCGAGATTGATTTATTTTATTCCTCAAGATTTTTTAGGGAGATATGAGTTGTTTTTGGAAAATTCTGATATTGAGTTAAATGTGGAAAACGGTCATTATAGAGCTATGGGGGTGACTGGAAGTAAGTCTCATGAGGAGTTTATAACGATTCGTCGAGACGCTAGAGAATTGCTGATGGGTTATAGCCTGTGCGAAAAACAGAAAAATGAGGCTTTTAAAACAGACACGGAGTTGTATAAAAGATTGGAGGATTCAACGAGAGTTTGGAACGGGCGTTTGCTTCGTTTTTTAGTTGATCGGGTTAATTATTCAAGTAGTTTAGTTTTACCTTATTTTGCGAGTGAATGGATGAAGAGTGAAGATATTCAAAATATGGAAAGTTTTATAAATGGACTTAATTCGGAAGCAAGAAATAGCGTTTATACTCAATATTGCGAGAAGGCATTGAATCAAGCAAAGAAGGTGCAACCGGGTAATGCTGCTTATGATTTTGTTTTACAGGATATTGATGGGAAACAGTATCGTTTGTCGGATTTTAAGGGTAGTTATGTTTTGTTAGAATTCAGTGCCTCTTGGTGTGGATGGTGCAAATTGGAGATTCCTTATTTGAAACAAGTGTATGATCTGACTAGAGGGAAGAAATTTCATATGTTCACGATAAATTTGGATAAGGAGCGTAAATTGTGGGAGGATGATGTGAAAAAAGAAAGTTTACCTTGGCCTGTCTTGTCCGATCTGAAAGCTTTTGATGGAGGCGTTGCCGAAGAATATAATGTTAGCGGTATACCCGTGATTTTTTTGATAGATCCAGAGGGAAAAATCGTAACGAATAAATTACGAGGGGAGGGTATGATTTCTTTTATTGAGCAGTTGTCCTTTTAAAAAGTGATAAAAGTCAACTGATTCGTAATGGATCGGTTGGCTTTATCGTATTTTATTTTTAGTATTTATATACCACTTTACTGCGAAATGTATTTGGGGCAATTTTAACATGGGTTCCTCTGGTTTACAGTAAACTTTTTTCGGGGTAATACAATTTCTGTTGATCTTTAGACGTGTAGTGCTTCCGTACTTAGTTGTGCAATGCAAAGGGGCAAAAACGGATTTTAGGTAATGGCAATTCTTTGGAGTACAGAATCAGTGGGTAGGAATTTTCCACCATAAGAATTGCCAACATAAATGTAGGTTTACCTCTTAAATGTACTGTTTTATCAATACAATAAGAAAGGCACATTGTTTTATTTCGAATCACGCACGCAGCGGATCGGTCCTGCTACTGACTTTACATAGTAGAAGTAGAATTGATATTCGAATATATGGAATAGGTTATGATCCTTATGGATATGTAAAATATTTACTCGGTTATCCGTGTCCGTGGTCGCATTATGATAGTTCCCACAACTGTTTGAACGAATACTTCCTCCATCGCCCACGCGTGTTCCCTGTGTTGGGAAATAAGATGTTGGTCCGTCTTTCCATTGTTGCATGTACATATTCATTCCATATCCGTTCGGAAACTTGTCGTCATAATTGATATCACTCATCGATCCCGGATTGAGTCCCGTGTTTGTAAATTCGAGCCACAATTCACCCGAGGCAACCCTCCAGCCCGTGGGACAGGGGTCGAAAATGGATTTTTCCGTTCCATAGTTATCGTATATGTGTACATTATTATTCTGGTTAATCGTGTAGCCCTTCATTCCATCGGAGGCTGGTTCCAATCCACCCCAAAGTTTATTATCGCTTTCTCCTACCGGACACCAGTCTCCATTATTGAAATAACTATTCTTTGTTTGTACATAAGCTTCTCCTCGTTTCACCTCGTTTGTTCCACAGATGAAAACTGTGGGGTTGGCAATGGAGTGTCTGACAGCTCCGGTCAAGGAGCTTCCAATTGCCGAATGGAACAGCTTGTTTTCATCGTTATCGGATGTCTTGCGTACTTCAATTTGGTTGGAGTTGTCGTAATGTAGATCTGTATGTTCGTCGTTATAATCCTGATATGCATTTGTAATATAGCGTAAAGGAGGGAATGGATCTTTTCGTCCCCATTGATACAACATGCCGAAAGCCTGCGTTATCTCATCTGGATACCGATGGAGACCATCTCCTGTTCCTTTCTGATTCTCCGCTAATGCACCGAGATTGCATGGCATGACGGCATAGCCTTGAATGCGTGGTTTTTCGGGATATATGCCATTCTTGTCCCAGTCGTATGTGTAATAAGTAACAGCTTTGCCGAGATTATCTGGTTCATGGTCTGTAACCCAGATGTGCCAAGACCATATAATATTTCCTTTACTATTGTAAGCACCGATCAAGGCATTACCTTTCTTTTGAGTTCTAACATAGATTTTCTGATGAATGTCGCCTGTGTTTTCGCCGAGTTGTACCAACGTTCCGTTTGTATTGTCACCAATACAGTCTTTGGTTTGCCAAATAATACCGACATAGGATATTTTCAAATTCTCGTCATGAGGATTTAAATAGTCTGCAAAATTGTATCCGCCTCCTGTTTCTACACGGTAATAGGGCTCGAAAGAGAGGAATCCGTTTGGTTGTACGACAAAACAGTTGGACGATGGATTGTTTTGGCCTTTTTCTCCTGTGATAGTCAATGTTATGCGGTAAACTTGATTGCGTTGTATATTAAAATTATTGAGAGAGTTTCCTCCGGGATAAGCTGAATAGAGGTATCTTTCGCCACCAATTTCGGTAGTTACATCTATTACAAGCGCATTGGAGGGAGCTGCATCAGACTTGTTACCACCTTGAGTTTCTGTTTCCCCTTGTAGGTTTTCTGGGACATAGAAAATGGCCCATTCTTTATCTTCATTCTCTTCCAAGTCTGAAGCAGCAAAAGCAATGGAATTGAATGTTGTTCCATCGGGAAATGGAATAGCATCTATTGGCTCTCCCTGTCCATCTCCGGCCAATGTTTCTATCCGGCAAATATTCGGAATTTGTCTTACATTAACATTGTTCAGTTCCATTTCTGCTTTTAGCATTTCTACCTTTACTTTAAGTTTAGCATACATACGTGTAACTGGTATTGTGACCGTAATACTCGGTGTTACCTCTATCACCTCGCTTGCTCCGGTCATGGGGATTGATACTTTATCTATCGACCGTGCCGGGAAAGCCGTAGGCAAGGTTTGTTTTTTCAGTTGTTCTAATTTTTTAAAACTTTGCCAGGAAGTACTTGTGCCATCATTGGCCCAGTTGTCATAACCTGTGTTGGTTACGACATACACGATGGACGGAACTTCGGCTTTCAGATATACAGGTAGGTTTTGCAACATGGTTTGGTCGGTGATTGTGTAGTAACGCGGCTTTATCAGTAGGTCTTGTGTTGTCGCATCATACTGGAATACCCAGATGTTGTGTATCTCTTTTTCTTCCGAAGTTTCTTTTTCAGGTGTGTTGCTTGGCATTGATGCCCTTGTCCCGGCTTGTATTCCAATAACAAATGCATTGACGGACAAATTCAATGTGGCTTCCGTCAGTTCGCCCTCGTCAATGTCTGTTCCGTTTGTTTCACTTGTCTCCAGTTGCGGTTCTTCTATGCAACTATTCATAGTGATGGTTGCCAATAAAAGTATGAATAAGAAGTAATGTTTCATATCAGTCAAAAGTGTATTCGTTGTCATAAGCATATTTCCATTCTTGTACGTTCACCGAGAGGCTATTGTCGTGAACGGTGATGTTGAAACGGTAGAGGTTATTGCGGGTGATGTTGAAACGCTTGGTATTGTCATTATTATCCGTCTTTCCACTCTCGTCGTAGTTTGCGAAATAGACTTTATGCGGTTCGTCGTCACTGGTCTGGGCATCGAGCCTTGCCTCGATGTACGAGTATTTGTCGCCGACGTCAATGTTTTGGTATTCGGGCAGGTAGGCAATCCATTTCTCGTATATACTTCCGTCGCCCTCCGTCCATCGGCTTGCGAAACGAAAATTTTGTATTTTTTCTTCCCCGTCGTTGCTATTTCCTACGAGGTGTAAATAGTTAACATAATTGCTGTTCCACTCGTCCCCCTGCTCGTAGTCGTCCTGTGAGAAAACGTTTTGCGGGGCACAATATCCCTTTTTGTTGTAGCGACGAATCTTCACTTCGCTGAATGATAAGTTGAGATGCTCGTCCGTTTTGAGTATCACCTCTACTTTTGCCATGGCACGGAGCAGGGTGACGGGTTCGGGTAGTAACGTAACCTCTCCGAACTTGAATTCAATATTATTGTATTCGTGGACGCCATAGAATGGAATCAGTCGTTCTTGTCCTAACTCGAAAGAAGAAAAACAATCGAATTGCCCCCAGTCGGCATTGCAAATATCCGCAAGCAACGTTTCTCCGGTTTTCAGCATATCGTCGTCATATTGTGACCAGTTGGCAAGCACGACCATTTTGAAGTTTTCGTGATTGGCTAAGGTTGCGGGTACTTTGCCAAGCACGCTGTAATCCATGTAATCGCTTCCTTCTGTTACCATGAAACCGTCTGATTCGAAATGAGCGATGAACTTATTGTCGGTGGTGAAGAAATAAATCTTGTAGTTATTGTTTTCTATGTCGATGTAGTTTTCATAGGTTTCGCCGACCTCATAGATTTCACCAATCTTCGGACTTCTTGTGGGCAGTCTTAGACCGATGCTGAGAGCTGTTTCTTTATCGGGTATACCGAGTGCTTCCGTGTTATGGCTACACGAGGTTCCCCACAACCCAAGGAACATCAGAGTCCCCGTGATGATATGTTGTGCCACATTCTTCATTCGCATTCCTCCTATTACAATTCGCTGTTTTGCAGTACTACTTTCCAAGAGTTGATATAAATGTAGGCATCAAGCCAACGGTCACCTTCATCGAGGAAAAACATCATGTCGTACACGTCCTGCCTGTCGAGATACTCTTGATCGTCCATATCCCGGTTATAAAAACCTTTCACAAGCAAGGCACAGTCGATAAGGGGAATAGAGAAAACCGTTTTCCCTGTTTCCTTGTTGGTCACGGTAAGCCGTGTCTCCTGTCCTTTCACGAGGCGCGGCACGGTCAGTTCGGCTATGGTTGCGCTGAGAGAGGTGTGAGATGTAATATGTGTTTCCTCGGGTTGAGTATTCATGTCCACTTCTCCGACATCGGTATGCCATGCGTAGAAAGTCATCGGCTCGTCGGGCAACAGCGTATTGTCCCAATCCATGCTCCCATTAGTGCCGGTGATGGTGAAAACGAACTTGTCTTTGTCCATGGCTTCTCCCGAAAGGTGTTGCAACACTACTCGTACATTGTTGGTGTTTTTCACCAATGGTACTGTATAAGTGTACGAACCTTCGGTTTCGCTGAACGTCTGTTTCGGTAGCCAGCCGTGGAACAAGCGATCGAGGTCTTCGGAGACAAAAGCCTTGTCCTTGTCATCATATTGCCTTTTAAGTGTGCAGGTCAGTTCTCTACCAACGGTTGTTTCTTGTATAGAGAAAGAGCCTTTGTCGGTAGTGCCACACCAAACAAGCAAGTCATATTCGCCCGGTTCCACATTTACAGTCATGACATAGCCGTCTGCTGCAAGAGATTTTCCTTGTTCTGTACGTTGCCAAACCACTCTACCATTGGTATTGAACAGGTAAAGTGTCACGACGTTCACCTCGTGGGCAAAGGCATCGGCAAACTTCATGTTATAATTGTAACGGAACTTTACACGGTAGTTTACCGAGCAATCGCCCTCGTCCTCATAGATTAAGCTGTTGCAGGCATATAGCATCGAAGCGCAAGTGATGGCTGCCATCAACTTGCAGCTTGTTTTTTTTATGTAAGACCATATATTCATTTGACTGATATTGTTTTATTTCTCTATAAGCGCTTTTCTAAAACCATTCCATGTGGGAGAAAAACCTCATGGAATGGTTGTTTATAAGATAAAGATTATTTCAAGAAAATTAAAGTTCCACGTTTTGGTTGACAATTTTCCAAGAGAGGATATTGATTTTTGCACCGACGTAATAAGAGTCACCGTCCGGCTCACCGGGAATGATCCTTTCGTCTTCGTCAAAGATACCCTTGCCAATCTTTTCCAATTTGCCAATGGTGACTGCGTAGTGGTGATTGCGCACTACGCCGTATTTGGCTTCTGGGATAGTTCCGTTTGCTGCGCCATCGCTATTGTTAAGGTGTTCGATAGGAATGTTGTAGTACATTAGTCCGCCATTATAAGCGATAGCGCCTGCCGAAGCGGTCCCCAAATTATCGTTAAGAACGGTGAGGTCCTGATTTGAGTAGGTGGTGCCATTCTCTGCATATAATGGGGTTGCGTTCTCGTTCGTGAATACCACTTTCACTTTTCCGTCACCTATATTCTCCAACTTCACATATTCTCTGCCAATTTGGATATATTTTGTATTACCTTTATCATCCTTACCGTCTTCATGCCACACGTTCAGTTGGTTCTTTGTCTTCAGTATGTTGAGTATGTATTCGAGAAAGGAGTCTTGTTTGAAAAGCACGCCGCTGTAACGTACTAGGTTAAGTGTATTGCCACTTGCATCGCAAATTCTGGCTTTCAACAAGATGCTTGTAACGGCAGAAGGGAAGTTGGCGGTAACAATGGTGTTCGTATTGGTGTTCTCGGCGCAATAGGCGGAGGCTTCCAATTCAATTAAGTCGTTTTCCAAATCGACATAGTTCAAGTATTGGGAATTGGTGGGAACTTCCGCTGCATTTTCAGGATAGCCGGAAAGACCATAGTTGAACGACTTGCTCCAGTGGCTACGATAATTGAGTGGCCTGTTCCATGTAAAGCCTAAGTCATTATTCGTCCAAGTTGCATCAATATTCTTGATCATGTACGATTTCTTCGCTGTGGCATTTAATTTCCATCCGAGTAATTCCACATAAAGGTCTTCCGAAGCGAGATTACTGCTTCCAGCAGAGTTGTCTTCGCCTGCCACGGTGACTTTTATCGGGTAATGTCCATTTGCATTTTTGGGGAGATTATTAGACACATTCAGAGTTACTTTGGCTGCCAGACGCTCTACGTATACAGTCATTGTGTTAGTAATGGCGTTGACATCCGTTATCGGTTCAAGAGTGAAATTTTCCTCCCGAACTTCTGTCACGAAATATTTTGTCCGATTGGCTTCTGTATAACTTGTGGTACTCATGGTAAAGTAATTGGTTGTGATGTTATTAGTTGTCGTCGTGTAATAAATGCCTTCTGCGTCATTATCCGCAAGTATTGTTTGCATTTCATCAAGCGTTTTTCCATACACGAAGTCGGCAGGTTTGTTAAGTACCGTTATCATATACTTGGGATAGTCTTTCTTGTTCATTCCTTTTAGCACCACAACGTTGTCACTCTCGAATTCAATGTTTTCGGCAGGAGTGGTTTCCGAGGCGTTGCCATTCGTCCAAACGTCACCTTGTGTCACGAATGCGCCGTTTGCATCATAAAAGTAAAAATGGGCATTTTTTACGGATTGTTCGTTCGTTCCGTACTCGAAGTCGCCTTCTTGCGCTCTTGAAAGAGTGCTTGCGTCAGCAAGGCGGATGTTGATATACGCTTCGTTTCTCGTGAAAACATTTAGGATATCATCTGGAATGACTTCTAATTCATCGTTCGAGCATGCACACAATGTGGTACATGCGAACAAACTTAAAAATAATTTATTCATCTTCATAGTGTCAATAGTTTGATTTTATTACATAGTATATTTTTGTTCGTACTTAACGTTTCTCTCTTTCGAGCTGCTCAAGCGTTATGCTGGCCTGCTCTAATCCGAGTGATTTTGCCTCATTCAAGTAGCGTCGGGCACTGTCGTAATCCTTTTGCCGGATGGCTAGAGCACCTCGGGTATAAATAGCTTCGGGTGAATTGTCTGCTTTGGTAAGATAACGTTTTGCAGCTGAGAGATCGCTACGGCACATGGCGGCGTTGGCGGCGTTCAGATTTGCGATTGCGTCATCCGGGAACATGCGCACGGCTGTTTCGAACACCTCGGTGAACTCATCCGTACCGGGTTCATACTCCCGTGCGGCGAGGTAGAACTCGTTTAGGCTTAGTTTCTGCGGTCGTTCACGCATGATTCGTTTTATCTCTTCCACGTCATTGTAACTGCGAATGGTATAGGCAATGCGGTAGGCGGTGTGGCGTAACCTCGGATAACAATTCTGTAATAGGAAGTGGTATTCCTCGGGATAGGCACGTTTTATTTTCAGCTCTTTAGTATCAGGTTCTAAGTTACCGTCTATCAAAGCGATAATTTCTGTGCGATGTTCAAGGTTCGACCGTTCCACGTAATGGCGCAATCCAGCCCAATCTTCCGGTTCGTAGCCGGTTGTTATTACATCATCTTCAAACTGGTAGAGTTGCTGTATATATTTCTTTAATGCGGCGGTACGTCCGATAGCCAATTCTTTGTTATGTGCGTAAGGACTTTCGGGCGAGGCGTAACCTTTCAGCGATACCGAGGTGATCGTTATGTCCTGGTCGTTTCGCACGGAGTCGATCGATGAATGTATTTTTCCAAGTTCGACGGTGTTGTGCCGATAGGCCGGATAAATCATCATTTGATTCACCGGAAAGTCGATGAACGCCGAGCCTTCGAGTGAATCTCGTTTTTCAATCTGCCCTTGCGGGCGTACATATACCAGTTCGGGGAAAAACGCCTCGGTGTGTCGTCCGAGTATACCATTCTGCTCTGCCAACAAAGTGTGGCAACACCCGTAGTCATCGCGATGAAGCGACAGTACGGAACCATTCATCCATTCGGCGTATGGTACTATGGCGTGGTATTCTATGGTATTGGGTTTCTCCGAAATTTTGTAACTCTTTTCATTTTGGTCTGACAGCATACTTTCGCCATTGCGTACATAGAAGTAGTAACGACGTCTGCTGTAAACCCCTACCGATTGCAAATTGAGCGAATCGTTGCCATTGACTAGCCATGGTGTAAGAAGCACGGCACGATTATTATCCACGTCAAGTTCTGACAGATCCAAAAGCATATCTATGGTGATATACCCGCTATTACGTTCCATTTTAAGATTCTCCACGGAAACACCCTTCACGATGTTTTGTTTCCGTGTGTCGATAGCGGTTTGAGCTTCTGCTACCGCCATTATGCCCCAAAGGGCTAATAAGATACATGATGTCTTTTTCATTTTGCACACGATTAAAATACATAAACGAGATTGATAGCTGCTTTCGTCGGTCCTATGTAATGGTGTGTTTTATCCGTTTCAATCTTTCTGCCACACCCGGCACATTGGAAGAGATCATAGCGTGTATAGGAATAGCCAAAGCCAATTTCCGCTTCAAGGTTCCAATGTCGTCCTAGTATCCAGGTGTAGCCATAAGCGATACCAGTACCGACAAACCAGCCTTGATAACGGGAATCCTTCAGTTTGTGGGCATCTGTGCCGAGAAAGTTGATTTTCCCGTCAAAACCTCCGATATTATACTGTCCGCCATGAATATGAGCTCCCACGAAGTGTCCCGAGAACCGATCACAGAACCAGTATCTGATTTCTGGTTGAACAGCCCAGTGTTTCCACTGCCGGTTGTTCGAGAGTGTCCATGTGTTGAACTGTCCCGTGATGTCCAAAGTCCATTTAGGCGCAAGTCCAATCTCTATTCCCAAATTCGGATTTAAAAAAGCGTCAGCCAAAATATTACTCTTGATAGCCACGTTTTGGGCTTTGACTCCTTGCATCATACCGGCGGTGGCAACTACCAGCAGAACAAATATTCGTTTTATAATTCCATGGTTCATACTTTAATTGTTATAGTTAAATTGTTATATTACAAATTTTGCTGTTTGGCCTTTCATTAGGCTTAAGAGGGTGGTCGCATTTTTCTTGTTTGTTCTACACAAAGAAACGACGTATTTGTTATCGCCTCGTGCCAAAACGTATAAATCATATTGGTAAAATCGTAATGGTTATTATATGCTAACTGCAATTTTGTAACGAGTATGTCAAATCGTCAAAGTTAGGCTTGTTTTTTTAGTGTACGGAGTCATTATTAACAGTTATAATATCGATAAATACAGTAAATTAGGCTATCTTTGTATATTATAATGTCGGTGTGTATATGGCTGTCTATCCAAGTGATTTTAGTCGCCGGAAAAAGCCTGTAGGAATACACATTCGAGAAGAATAATTTGAATGCGATTGATATGGGAGCATTTGTCACATACAGCAACTTAATAACCTATATTTTACCAATATTTTGTTCGGCCATATGTTCTGTTTTTACTTTATTGTTGTTATTGAATTATCGTAATCTTGGTGAAAGGAAATTATGGCGGGTTGTGAGTATTTATTATATTTTGATAGCTGTATGGTGGTCATCCGTTTTGTGGCATACACTTTATGAGGATTCGATATTTCTTCCGGTCGATATTCTTTTTGCCTTGTCGTATATCTATATCCCCGTGTTGTTCTATAATATCATTTATAACTTAACTTATTTAGGGAATAAAAAAAATTTCTCTGTGCTGAATTACCTTTGGCCGGTACCCACCTTGGCAATTATTTTGATAGCAACAGTCCGAATATTGCCTCCTGAGGGAGAAATTTTTACTAGTTTGTTATTGTTCGAACGATATACGGAGTTTTTTATATCTAGTCTTTTATTGCGGTTTATCACGGCTATAGTCTATATCGTTCCGGTCTGCTTGTTATTGTGGCGGTATTATAAGCAGACGGAACTTCAAAAAGCTAATATGGATCGAAAATATCTTAGTATAAAATCATCACGTTGGCTTATCGTGTTTTTCATGCTTTCCATCGCTATGTTGTTGATCGCATTTTTACCTTCATGGATCAGAACAAGCCAATGGCTTATTCGACTGAATGCACTATGTATTATGACGCAGGAGGTATTGCTTACATACCAGGTTGTTCGCAGGCAATACCTTGCTTACAAAACTTTCGATTTGTTTCCAGCCAATGAAAAGAAAACCGGGAATAACGGTTCGATTGCCCAACAGCCTCTTGTGCCGGATAATATGCGTGGACAATTGAACAGGAAGACATTCGAAAATTATTTATCTCAACAAAAGCCATACCTCAATCCCGATTTCAAACTGACTGACATGGCTGAGGTGATGGGGGTAAACCGTACCATCATGTCCAATTTTATCAATCAAACTTATGGTATGAATTTTAGACGTTACTTGAACCTATGGCGAATCAAGGAGTACCAGATTCTGATGGAGCATCCTTCGAACGAACGTAAAAATCCGTATCAAATAATGGTTATGGCGGGATTTAAAGATTCCAGGCATTTCCAGCGTGCGATTCAGTTGGAGAATACATATAAAGAACAGTTTCACAAGGAACCATAAATAAATAGAAAAGGATGAATCAAGAAATCGGACGTGCAATAGTTTTCTCAATACCCGTGGTAAGTGCTATGGTCTGCTTGATTATGATTGCGCTTGACATAACCCGGTCTTCCAATATCATCAATCGGAAAATACATTACAGTATAATCACTGTATATTGTCTGATAATGCTATACTGGAGTGGATTGGTTATGCATTCTATCGCCTGCGACGCTTTCATAGCATACCTGCCTGTTTTTTTTTCCTCATTTAGTTTTATTCCCATATTCCTGTATTTGATTACCTATATTATTACGGAAACAGGCGAACGGAAACGTATCCCTGTGTACCATTTCATTCCTCCGGCGTGTTTGACTATAACGATTTACGTGATAGCCATTGTAGTGCCGTACCCTCAACGATGGACTGCTATTTATGGTAACGATGCAAGCCTAACGACTGCGATCATAGACATTACGTTTAGTGTCTGCATCGTGCTGAGTATTTTATATTCTGGGTTGAGTTTGCTTCGCATAAAGTCATATAAACGTAAGGTAACTGATTATTCTGCTGATATTTACCGAATGTCGTTAGATTGGTTGTCTTTTATCATCCTCTTTAGGGTCGTGCTGCAAACTTTACCGATAGCCGGATTGATATTGGATATCGGGCTATTCAATAAGCTTGGGGGTATTTGGGCATTTACAACATTGCCGGCGGTCTTTACCCACATCGTGCTGTGTCTGAATATCCTTTCGGAGAATTATGTGATTATCGAACCTG
>DYVS01000068.1:0-5317 GCA_020743075.1 Butyricimonas virosa
TAGGTTTATCGGTTGTGTGGAGAGATGAATCAAAGAATTGATCATGTCATCGTAATAATCTTCTGATGGCTCGATATCATTTGCTTCCAAAAGTTTTTCAATATCCGGTATGCTCTGTGAGTACACGGAGCAAGGGATAATAAAAAGTAGAGTAACGACATATATGATTTGTCGCATGATATATGTTTGGGTTAAAATTCTTGTTAACGGGAAATTATTCACGTGACTAAATGCACGTAAATAGCCGACGTTTCAAAGGTAGGTATTGTTTCGGATATTTCCTATAAATCTTGTTTTTTAGTTAGGGCGGGTCAATATAGTTAAAACAGGAATTTTGTAAGTTATAACTTATAAAAATGGGAAATTTGTTTTGTTTGTAAGTTATGATTTATAGTTTCTGATCGAGAGATAAACTGTTTTGAAACTAAATAAAAGAAGCTGTCTAACAAGTCTGTTTTTAACGACTACCTCCCCTAGCCCCTCCTTACACAGGAGGGGAAACTGCTTGTTAATCAACTCTCTCCCTGTGTAAGGGGGAGTTGGAGGGGGTAGTTTATTGATATTAGATAAGACTTGTTAGACAGTTTCTTTATATAACTGGATCATGTTTAATCTGTCCAACTTCTGAGTGTCACTTCATTAATTCGTCTTGTAATCGTATTTTACTTTTGCCAGTTCGTTGTTGGCATCCACGATTTTCTTTTTCAAAGATTCTTTGAAGTCCACGATTTTAGCTTTTAATGTACTATCGCCAACGGCTAAGATTTGTGCAGCCAAAATACCGGCATTCATGGCTCCGTTGATGGCGGTGGTGGCAACCGGGATGCCCGGAGGCATTTGAGCGATGGCTAAAAGAGCGTCCATCCCGTCGAGAGAGGCGTTGATGGGAACACCGATCACGGGAATTGGTGTCATGGCAGCGATAACACCCGGTAGGTGTGCGGCCATTCCGGCTCCGGCGATGATAACTTCAATGCCCCGTTTCTGTGCGTTTTTGGCAAATGACTCCACTTCTGCCGGTGTGCGGTGAGCGGAGAGAGCATTGATTTCGAAAGGTATGCAAAAGTCGTTTAATACTTTTGCGGCTTTTTCCATGACGGGCAGGTCTGACGTGCTACCCATGATAATACTTACTTTTGGATCCATATTTTTACCGGATTTTAAATTCAAAGTTGTACTTTTGCGCAAAGTTAAATAAAAAAATGGATTAGAGAGACGATAGGTCTATCATTCAAAAGAGAAATATGCACAGGATGAAAAGAATCAAATTGCATGATCGGAGTTTCCGACTGATGATTGAGGCTGACGTGATCGACCGGGAAATAGAGCGGGTTGGAGCCCAGATCAATCGAGAATTGGCGGGTGAACGTCCTTTGTTTCTGGGAGTGTTGAACGGGGCGTTTATGTTCGTGGCTGATTTATTGAAACATATCACGATCGAGGGAGCGGAAATTAGTTTCGTGAAGATTGCTTCTTATGCCGGGGTGTCTTCAACGGGAAAGGTGCAGGACCTGATCGGATTGCGGGAAGATATTGCGGGACGAACCGTGGTAATTCTGGAGGATATGATTGATTCGGGAGAGTCCATTATGCATATGAAGAAAATATTGGAAGAGAAACATCCGAAACAAGTGAAGGTGGCAGCATTGTTTTATAAACCGAAAGCGTTGAAATACGACCTAACGATTGATTACAAGTGTATTGCTCTGGAGAATGATTTCGTGGTGGGACACGGGTTGGATTATGACGGATTAGGGCGTAATTATCCGGACCTTTATACAATTGAAAATTGAAAATTGAAAATTGAAAATGACAAACGGATGATGTCGTTTTCAGTTTAAAATTTAAAAATCTATAAATTTAAAATTATTGAGATGGCATCAACGAATTTTGTCGATTACGTGAAAATATTCTGTCGTAGTGGAGCCGGAGGGCCGGGATCTATGCATCTTCATCGGGATAAACGTTCTGCCAAGGGAGGACCTGATGGTGGTAATGGTGGACGCGGAGGACACGTGATATTAAAAGGAAACCGGAATTACTGGACTTTGATTCACTTGAAATTCCAGCGTCACGTGTATGCTGAAGACGGTGAGAGCGGGAGTGGAAATCTATGTACAGGAGCTGACGGGAAAGATGTCATTATAGATGTTCCGCTGGGAACTGTTGCCCGGGATGCGGATACCGGGGAAACGATTTGCGAGATCACGAAAGACGAGGAGGTTTGTATTGCTGTTCGTGGTGGTCGTGGTGGTTTGGGAAACTGGAATTTCCGTTCGGCCACGAATCAGACGCCTCGTTACGCACAGCCGGGAGAACCCCGGGTGGAACGGAGTGTCATTCTGGAATTGAAAGTGCTTGCCGATGTCGGTTTGGTGGGTTTCCCGAATGCGGGTAAGTCAACGTTGCTATCCGTTGTTTCCGCTGCGAAACCGGAGATTGCGAACTACCCGTTTACCACGTTGGTTCCGAATTTGGGAATCGTGAATTATAGGGATAACCGTTCTTTTGTCATGGCTGATATTCCCGGAATCATTGAGGGGGCGCATTTGGGAAAAGGTTTGGGGCTGCGTTTCTTGCGACATATTGAACGAAATTCAGTGTTATTGTTCATGGTTCCCTCGGATAGTGAGGATATTCACGGGGAGTATAAAATTTTGTTGAACGAGCTAAAACAGTATAATCCCGAGTTGTTGGATAAAAAACGACTTTTGGCTATCAGTAAATCGGATTTTATTGATAAGGAGCTGATGGCCGAAATGGAGAAAGATTTACCGGATATTCCCTACGTGTTCATTTCTTCCGTAACGGGGAGTGGAATCATGGAATTGAAAGATATGTTGTGGAGGGTATTGAACGAAGAGTAGCGAACGGCTTTTTCTTATTTTATATTTTTTTCAAGTAAACGGGGTAACCGAATATGTTAATCACCGTATATTCATAGGAATTTAAATGAATGACTTATGAATTACGGAATTAGTGTATTGTTTCGATTTATTCCCTTATTGATGGCGTTGATTTGCTTTTTCTTTGGAGGGTATATCTTTGGTTACGGGAATGATGAAGCACGGTGGATAGCGGGGCCGGTCGTATTTTCATTAGGCGTCCTTTGTATCGCGTTGTTTGCCACGGCAGCCACGATTATTCGGCAATTGATTCACACGTACAATCCTGTTGCGAAATATTTATTACCCGGTATGGGATATTTATTCGCTTTAGGAACGATGCTCTGGGGTATTTATCTGTTTAGTTCTCCTGAACCGCAGAATTTATTTGTCCCGGGGCACGTGATTTGTGGCGTGTCGTTGATTGCGGCTTGTATTTCGACGGCAGCAACTTCATCTACTAAATTCACACTTATTCCAGTGAATTCGCACGGGACAAGTGATAAAATTAATCCTAACGGTTTTTCGGCCACCACGGAAAGGGTGTTGATCGGGTTAACCGTTTTGTTTTCCACGGTAGCGTGGGTTTGGGCGATAGTATTGTTGTCTGGCTCCGGGGGTGATCATTTGGTTGCCGGGAGCGTGATGGCCGGGTTGGCTTGTATTTGTACGAGTTTGATCGGGCTGGTTGCAAGTATATCTCGCCAGATCAGGAATGATTATGGGGAGAAAGACCGAAAGAATTGGCCAAGACTGGTGTTTTTCATGGGGACGATCTGCATCGTGGGGGGAATTGTTGAGCTGTTGGCAGCACCTGTCCCCGTGAATACAACCGGTTTTATTCTGATCGGTTTAGGCCTTGTTTGTTTCAGTATTTCCAGTAAGATTCTGTTATTAGCCAAGGTGTGGCGTCAAGAGTTCAAATTGGCAAATCGCATTCCGTTGATACCCGTGATGACTGCTTTGTTGGCTCTTTTTCTGGGAGCATTTCTTTTTGAAGAGTCGACGGTTGATAATGCATTTTTCGTGCCTGCCCGGGTGCTGATCGGTTTGGGAGGTATTTGTTTCTCGCTGTTCTCGATTGTTAGTATTCTGGAGAGCGGGACTTCCAGCAAATAATATCCTTTTGGAGGTTTTGATTTGAGTTTATATTTCCGAGTCGCGGGAACTCTTTTGAGAGAGTTTTCGCGACTTTTTTATTTGGTCCTGATTTGTCCGGGATTGGCATACTTTTACCGTCATTGTGCTACAAATTATATTGACTATATAAACACTGCCCATGCTGTCGGAGAAAAGCAAATTAACTATAGCAAATATTTGAATATTAAAATAAATTTAATATTTTTACATTAATCCTGGAACTAAAATACTACTTTATGAAAAATCTTATATTCTTATTATTGTTCGTGCTTGTAACTATTTCTGGGTTACAAGCGGAAAAAATTAAGTTTAAAGCTATCACTAAGAAAGAGTTAAACGTTGATAAATGTGATTTTTATCCGGAGGCTAAAGCCGTGATTTTGGAGAAAAAAGGTGAAATAGATTTTGATCTTGCGTCAATAAACGGTTTGGTGTATCGGTATAGCGAGGCCGTGCGGATCAAGATTCTCGACGATCACATGAAAGATGCGGGTAACGTGAAAATCCGGTTGTATTCTCCTGATAATAATGTGTCCGGCGAACGGGAGAAGATTACCTATCTGAGTGGTTGGACTTATAATTTAGAGAATGGAACTATCGAGAAAACAAAATTGGAAAAATCAAATGTCTATACGAATCGGTTGAATAAATATTGGGTTGAGATGAGTTTCGTGTTGCCTAACGTGAAAAAGGGATCGGTGGTTGAATATAGTTACATGAAAGAATCGTCTTATTTCGAGAACTTGGAGCCCTGGGCGTTTCAGAGTGATCTTCCGACTTGCCACAACGAATTAACGTATACGATTCCTGAATATTTTAATTTTCAAGCGCGTATGATGGGGAATATGTATAGCGTGCAACGGGATGAAAAGTGGGTGAGCAATATGGTTGGGGAACTGAACTTTCGCAGCAAATGGACGAACATGAAAGTGAAGAATCTCCCCCCGGTAGAGGAGGAACCTTTCGTGAGTAACGCTTGTGATTTACCCCTGCGGGTGGAATTCCAACTGGTGACGGTGGATATTCCGGGACAACCGATCTGGCATATTGCAGGTACATACGCACAGTTTAATAAGAAGATCGTGGAGACGGATTTCTGGAAAGTGGCGACAAGGGGGAATTTCCCGAAAGAGGTTTCCGGGGCCGTGGCGGGAATGAATGATTTGGAAAAAGCCAATTATCTTTTTGAATGGATAAAAGGTGCGATCGCGTGGGACGGGATGTATGGAATATCTCCTTCCAAGGGATTGCGGGAGGCCTTGCGGGGTAAGTCCGGTAGCGTGGGAGATATT
>DYVS01000069.1:0-9697 GCA_020743075.1 Butyricimonas virosa
ATGGATGAGCGTTTTAATGAAGTTCAATTTGCTGCAACTTATTTAGATGGAGGTAGACCGGGAGGATCGGAAGGAACGGATCGAATGGTCGGTTTTTTCGGAAATATTAACTACTCGTATGATAATCGATATTTTGCAGACTTTTCCGGACGTATAGATGGTTCTTCCAAATATGGTAAAGACAAGCGTTTTGCTCCTTTATGGTCTGTTGGTGTAGGGTGGAATTTGAACAACGAGAGCTTTTTAAAAAATGCCGCTTGGTTGAGTCGATTGACAGTAAGAGGTTCTATAGGTTTGACAGGAAATCAGAATTTTGATCCTTACGTTGCACGTACGACATTGGAGTATAAAGATGGATTTTATTATCAGTCACTGGGTTCTTCTTTCATTACCTATGGTAATGATAAATTGGAATGGCAACGGAGTCAGAAAAGAAATATTGGTTTGGATTTAGAGGTTATGCAACGACGCTTGACAGTTCGTTTTGATTATTACAACGATTTGACGAGTGGTCTGTTATTACCGGTAAGTGTTGCTCCGTCCCTTGGGTTTAGTAGCTATACGGAAAACTTTGGAGAGCAACGCAATAAAGGTTATGAGTTTGATCTGAATGCCGTAATTATCCGGAAAAAGAATTTTGACTGGGCCGTGAATGTTAGTGGTACTCATAATGAAAATAGTATAGAAAAGATCAGTAATGCCCTACGTGCTTTAAATGATGAGAGTAATGCCCTCGAAACGGATCAAACAAAAGCGATTGCCATGTATGAAGAAGGTGAGTCTTTGAATGCGATCAAAGTTGTTCGTTCTTTAGGGATAAATCCGGCTAACGGTAAAGAACTTTATTTGACCAGAGAGGGAAAAATCACGGAAGAGTGGGATTATCGGGATAAAATTGTTGCCGGATGTACGGATGCTAAATTGGAAGGAAATATTGGAACAAATGTCATTTGGAAAAATTTCTCGTTGAATTTGTTGTTTAATTATAGTTTTGGGGGGCAGGTGTATAACTCAACGTTAGCGGAGCGGGTTGAAGGAGCTGATCCCACAACAAATGCAGATAAGCGAGTTTTAGGAGAAAGATGGCAAAAAGTCGGGGATTATACATTTTATAAAGATATTGCAGACCGAACGATTTCAAAAGCTTCAAGTCGGTTCGTGCAGGATAATAACTATCTGGAATTAAGTAATATTTCTATTTCTTATCGTTTTGCGCCGGAATTATTGAGAAAAGTGGGTATATCTGCATTGCGTTTGGGATTGAATAGTAGCAACTTATTCTATGTGTCTACGGTGAAGCGAGAAAGAGGAATTGAGTATCCTTTTGCTCGGCAGTTTACATTTTCGTTAAATCTAAACTTTTAATATTATGAGAAAAATGAAATATATCGTGCTACTTGGCCTGATTTTATCGTTAGGTGCATGTAATAAGTGGTTGGACGTGGAGCCACTCGGACAGGTAGATGCAGAAAAGATGTTCGAGGATGAGAAGGGGTGTTTGCAGACATTAACCGGTACGTATATGTTACTTACATCTCAAGAGGCATATGGGGAAGAGTTGACTCTTGGTTATGTAGATGAAATTGTGAGGTATTGGAATAAAATAGGCAAAGCGTATGATTTTGATTATAAAGATGCGACATTGGTAGGTCGATTTGACGGGACATGGGGGAAAATGTATGAAGCTATCGCCAATGTTAATTTGTTGTTACAGAATTTGAAAGATAGTGATAAAGAAAAATTTGAAAATTATGATTTAATCAAGGGAGAAGCTTTAGGACTACGTGCTTACGTTCATTTGGATTTGTTACGTTTATTTGGTCCTGTGCTAAAGGAAGGATTAAATCAGAAATCAATTCCTTATAGGGAGGAGTTTTCTAACGAAATTGTTACGTTTATGACAGCGGAAGAGGTATTAGGGAAGATTGAAAAAGATTTACTTGAAGCTTATACCTTATTAGCGGATGATCCTATTAAGAAATATGGACGGCAAGCAAATAAAAATTTGGATAACAAAGATTTAGCTTTCCAGTTTAGAGGAGTTCGGATGAATTATTATGCGGTTTGTGGGACTTTAGCTCGTTTTTACCAGCTAAAAGGAAAGCATTCAGAAGCATTGAAGTATGCCCAAGAGATTATTGATGCGAAAGAGATTTTCCAGTTATTGAAACGAGATGATATTATGGATAGTCAGGGGCCTAATTTGATGTTTGAACGGGAATTGATATGGGCTCTTCATGATGAGAAAATAGAGTCAAAAATGGGATATCAGCTTTATCAAGCATATAGATATAATATAGATATTCCAACTCGGGAGTTCATTTATGAAACAAACGGTTATGGAAGTGTGGAAGATTATCGTAGAGTGTACTGGTGGCAAGAGGTGAAATTGTCAACAACTTATTGGATTTTGGGAAAATATGCCCGTTCCTATGAAAGTAATACGGCAGGAGGTACTGTTACAAGAAGAGATATTACCGTATGGGAAAAATTATTACCCATGATTCGATTATCTGAAATTTATTATATCGCTGCAGAGGCAAATTTAGAAACTAATGCTCCTGAAACTTATCGTTTATTGAACGAGGTTCGAGTTTCACGTAATCTTACCCCTCTACCTGAAGATTTGAAAAATAATAAAGTTGTTTTAGCCGAACAAATTATGTTCGAGTGTATGAAAGAATTTTGGGGAGAAGGAAAGCTGTTTTACGAGTATAAACGCCAATATCGGGATATAATCACAAGAGAAGGTAATATAAGGGCTTCGCGTGCATTGTTTGAACTACCGATTCCGGATAGTGAATTAGAACACGGAGGAAATTAATAAAGTTTTTATTTATTGATAAACTAAATACAATGAAAAAATTACATTATATATTATTGGGTATCATTTTTATATCAATGTTTGCATGTAGCGAAGCTGATAAAGAAATGTTTAAAGGTCCTGATTCTATATGTTTTCGGTTCCCGCAAACTAGTGATGATATTGATGAATACAGGAAATTAGATTCCAGTTTGATTTTCCGGGAGGATACCGTAGTTTATTCGTTTGCTTTTGATATGGAAGCAACGGAACGAGTAATTTGTATTCCTGTTCAAATTGGAGGGATGGCCACGGGACACGAACGAACATATATGATTGAAATTGAGGAATACAATGGAACTCAAGCCGGGGTTCATTACGAGGCTCTTGGTAAAGAGCAAGTCTTGGGTGCCGACAAAACGACGGATTCTTTACGAGTAAAATTCTTCCGTCGGGATATGGATAAAGTTGCCCGTAAAATCGGTTTAAGAATCAAGGCAGGGGGAGACTTTGTCGAAGGAGCTCAAGAGAGATTATTCTTAGCCATTCAGGTTTCGGATATTTTGGAAAAACCGTCTTGGTGGGATAATTGGAGTGATTGTTTTGGAACTTTCCATCCTATAAAATATCGGGAATGGATTAAGATATATGGTGGGACGGGAGATTTAACGGGTAAAAGACCCGACTGGTGGGTCGCTCCATTGGAGTTAACTTTAATATTGGAATTGAAGGAGTTATTTGAACGGGAAGAGTTTTATGATGAAAATAATATACGTTTGACAATACCGTGTACACATTAAGCTAATTAAAGAGTAATACCATGAAAAAATATTTATATATCTTTATAACCCTATTGTGGGTAATCGGATGTGCGGATGATGACGGAAATTATTCTTATTCGATTGTAAATGAGATAGGGATTGACAGCATCAAAGAGACATACACGATAGATCAGTTTGATATTTTAGAGATAGAACCTTACCTGAGTTTTAAAACAGGGAAGGATATTGAAGATTTAAGTTTCGAGTGGAAAGTAAATAATCATGTTATTTCAACGTCTCGTATTTGTGATGGGATGATCACAGAAGAACCGTCTCCTTCCGGCAGTGGTGGATATACTGCATTTTTATGCGTAACAGATAATGCAACGAACTTAAAATATTACAAGTCTTTTTTCGTAAAAGTTGGTACGGCTTACACGAACGCCCTTTATATTTTGAGCGAGAATGCCGAAGGATATGCAAAACTATCCATGCAACGAAGGGATAGGAAAAACGCTCCGTTAATCCATGATGTATTTGAAACGGCTAATCCACTTTTGGGTAGTTTAAGTAAACAGCCGCGTCAAGTGTATTATTACAACAATAATTTTGTAATACTTTGCGCAGAAGGAGATCGGAAAATGGTTGCAATGGATCCTAAAACAATGAAGTTGGAGCGAATTTATGGAGAAGGTATTATAAAAGGAGAGTATTCGGGAACATTTACACCCAAAAGTATGAAACTGTATATGGGAGGAATGATTGCCGCAGAGGAAGGATTATTTGGCTATAATTATATGAGTAATCAGGCATTAATGCGTCCCGTGGCTGGTAACCATGATTTTGCTGCATGGGCAGATGGAAATATGCAGATGGATGCTTATATGTGGGTTACTTACGATAACACGAATTATCAGTTTGTAAGACTGCATAACGGATCGGGTGCGTTATATGATGAAATAGTACCTATTACTACGGATAAATTTTCAACAGAGGGACAAAAATTCTTAACAGCAGGCCATTTCGGGTATGAAGAGTTACGTCCGGTACTTTATAATGCGGAAGAGAAGAAAGCCTATTTCTACCGTTTATTAATGACTGCAGACGAGTGGGATATGGTTACTTTTTTACCAATATGGGAATTTTCGTATGAAAAAATTATGGAACGAGAGAATTTAATGGATGAAAATTCCACAAGCGTGTTGGGAATGAGTTCTTTGTATTGGTTTATTGCCAATGGAAACAAAATAGTGAGAATGCATGGAGATGGAGGAGAAATTCGTGATTTATTTACAGTTCCTAATGGTGAGGTGGTAGATATGTTATTGGATGCTAAGGAAGAGCGATTGTTTGTAGCCTCAAGTGATGGAGTGAATAGTTGGGTGTATGTTCTTAGTACGTTAGTAAATGATTTGGGGACACAGAAAGAAGAACCCTTACAAATGAGTGGTAAAATTGTTTCTATAACAAGAACTGGAAGCTGGAGTTATTAACACATAATTAATAAGTAATTGAAGGGAGGAATGTGATGGAATTATTTGCCATGCAGGCCTCCCTTTTTATATCTAATAGAATTTATGAAAACAATAGTTAGTTTCATGTTGGGAATGGCATGCTTGGCATGTACATGTTCTGATTCTTATATTCTTCGGGGAACGTTGCCAGAAAATAGTAATGTTAAAGAAATTTATCTTCTTTCTCGTGAAGGGAAAGGAGCGGATACTCTTGCTCGGTGTTTAGTACAAGCGAATGGTAATTTTGTTTTAAAAGGTAAAGCCGAGAATCGTTTACTTTATTTGAATGTGGGTAATCGGGGAGGACGAATTTATTTTTATCCGGAAGCTGGCGAATATCGATTGGAACAAGGAAAAGATGGATTTCAAATTGTTAGTGAACAAGAAGGGGTTCAGTCTAAGTTGAATGTCCATTTAAAGAAAATAGAAGAGAATTCGAATGCTATGCGTGCTGTACAAAAAAGGATGGCAGAGACAAACGGGGAAAAATTAGGAGAAGAGAATGAACGTTTATGGAAAAATGGTAACGATTTACTTGTAAGCATGATCACTGATTTTAAAGAAACGCCTATGGCTGCAATATTAGTTACGGACAATATGTGGATTTTTAGTTCTGATTTCAAATTATTTGAACGAGGAATAGAGGCAATGGGGAATGGGCCGGACTCTGACGTGAGGAATGAGATCATAAAGAAATATGAGGACATGAAACGGAAACAACTTACAGGTAAAGCTCCTGATTTTAAATTACCGGATATGAAAGGGAATATCGTGAAGTTATCTGATTACAAGGGAAAGTATTTGTTAGTTGATTTTTGGGCCTCTTGGTGTAAACCATGTCGAATAAAAGCAAAAGAATTGAAAAAGCATTATCCCCGATTGAAGGGGTTGGGTGTGGAGGTTGTCGGCATATCCTGTGATGAGAATAAGAATCAATGGGTGAAAGCTATCGAGGAGGATCAACCGCTATGGACACAATTACTTATTGACAAGAAGATAAATGGAACCGATACGGCAGATGATTACAAGGTGGAATTTATTCCCACGTTATACTTGATATCTCCGGAAGGGGAGATTTTGGAAAAGAACCCGAGCGTGGAAGAGATTGAAACTTTTGTGAAGAAGGGGTGATTTTATTATGAAAAGGAATAGTATAATAAAACAGCTAATATGCCTAATATGCTTTTTGTGTCTTTCACAAGTATTATGGGCTGAAAGATTGACAGTTTAAGAAGAGAGCATGGAATATTTTGAATATAATCAAGGAATTGACTATTCCTTTGATGAACTTTCCATGATCGAATTACCTGTTTCTTGTTGTTTACAAATTCGTGATGGGGGTACAATGCTTCAGCCCGAGATCGTGTTCCAGATGGAGAATTTGTGTGATAGAAATATGTATTCTTCATTAGAAGATCGAGTTAAATGGTTTCGTGGTTTTGATCCCAATCGTTCAACTACAGAAATTGAATCCGAAATGGTCTCTGCTTTTTTAAAGGAAAGTTTTGATTTGAAGGAATATAAAAATGTCGGGATCTCGTTGCGCAATATTCTGTCTGGACGATATTTAGCTTCGGAAGAACAAGAAAACCCGTTTTCCATTGCTCCGATGTTTACTAATTTTTCCGGGTATATATTTTCGGAAAAGTATCCTTGTGTTGATAAAATTATTAATTCTTTGTTGCGAAGAGAATCTAATGTTACTTTTGATTTGAATCAGATCGGGTTGTCTCACGAAGATCAGGCTATACTGACTTTAGGCTCCCAATCATTACGAGAACTTTTGTCTAACAGAAAGTCAACATCTTTTCTTGAAACAATTACTTATTTAAAAAGTCATTATTTAAAAAATCTTTTTCTTTCTTCCTTAAAAGAGGAAGAACTTGATATTTTTTTAAGAGAATTCAAGGAGCAAAATGCATTTCAGAGAATTGATATAGACGATTTTATCAAAGAATTTGATCGACGTTTTAGTTTAGATATAAGGGATGTGATTGATAAATTGTATCATGACAGGCAGTTACCTCGATTTCATATTCAAAATATTATGCAGTGGAGCGAGGGAGAAAATGCAGTTGTGGGATTCGACGTATGGAATTCATCTGCGGTAGAGGGGGTAATATCTCTTTACGCAAGAAAAAATGATGTCGGGAGTCAAACCGAAAAAGTTGGGTGTCGGGTTATAGCGGGGAGAGAATGTTCCCGGATATATGTTCCTATTCCTTACAAAACAGAGGAAGTTATAATTCATACTAATTTATCTGCAAATATTCCTCAGGTATACAGCCGCCAATTCTGGACCAGATTAGAACCGCCCTCGCCACATACAGAAAGAGAACCTTTAGATACAAGTTGTTTTCTTACATCGGCTAAAGAATATATCGTGGATGATGAAAATGCAGGTTTTCGGGTAGTTGAAGAGAAGTCCAGAAGGTTATTTATGCACGCACTATCTTCCGATAAAGAAACTGTAAAATATGGCAGTTCTATTGATTTTTTGCTAAAGAAATCTCCGGGGTGGGTCGCTTCTGTTTTTTCCGGGGCTTATTGGAATCCAGTAAGGAGTTTTCACGGGAAAACGGCTGGTAAAGGGAATAGTTGGGTTGAATGGGAAACCGAGTTATCGGAGGCGGGAGAGTATGAGGTATTTGTTTACCAGACGGATTTGAATAAGCGTTTCCAGTTTAATGCTGACTTATACTCATATTACTATACTTTGGAGCAGGGAGATTTAAGTGTGGTTGATATTGTTGTTGATGTAAATCAGAGAGATGAAAGAAAAATACGTACGAAAGAAAATGATGGAATTGAAAATGAAATTGTTTATTCCATGTATCAAGAACCTAATGACTGGGTGCCAGTCGGAACATATTATCTGGAAAAGGGTAAAGTGAAGATGAAGTTATATGACCGGGGGGCTTTTCCCGGGCAATTGATTTTCGCGGATGCGGTGAAGTGGGTAAAAAATGAAATGAGAATTATTAAATATTGAAAATGGTTATGAAGAAGACAATTATTTTAACCGCATTATTGGGGGCATTGGTACTGGTTTCATACGGACAATCGGTAACCCTCTATAATACAAATATCGTGGATGTGGAGAAAGGAAAGATTATTCCGGGAATGACGGTTTCGGTAAAGGATGGGATAATCACGAAAGTAGCTAAGGCGAAGAAAAAGATAAAAAGAAATCAAACGGATTACATGGGTGCTTATTTGATGCCGGGATTGATTGATTCTCATACTCATTGGGGTAATTTCACGATAACCCCGGAATATATGCGTGACATGGCGGACTCGTATATTGCCGATGGTGTTACCACGGTTCGGGATGCGGGAGGGGATGTTCGTATCGTGAAACGTTACGAGGCAAAACTGGATAGTGGCAATATCGTGGGGCCGAGTGTGTACACCTCTTCATTTTGGGCAGGGCCGAAATATTACGGGGGAGGAACTCGTCAGGATACACGAGGATTCGAGACGGTGAACGCCCCCTGGAGTCAGGAAATAACAGACAGTACAAGCGTGGAGCATTTGGAAAAAATCATAATAGAGGCTAAGGAGTATGGTTGTACGGGACTTAAATTGTATAATGATATTTCTTACGATATGTTGAAAAAGATCGTTCCCTTGTGCCATAAACATGGGGTTAAACCTTGGGGGCATTTTGCGATATTCCCGGCGACGGCAATGGATGTGGTGAAAGCCGGGGTAGAGACGGTGTCGCATACGTACTTGATAGATGGGATGGAGGGATTTACTTCCGAATTTAAAGCAAAACGTTTTTCACAGGCTGAAATTGAACGTAGGGATTCTATTTTTGGGGAGATGGCAAGGCGGGGAACTATTTTGGATGCCACGATTAAGATATGTATGACCAATAACATGGAATTTGCGGCCCGTTACACGAACGAGGCATACCGGGCAGGAGTGAAGATTGCTGCCGGAACGGATTGGGTTCACACGGAAGGAGATCGGATGAAATCTGCTTTTTTAGATGAACTGGATCTTTTGGTCGATTCGTGCGATATGAGTATTCCCGATGTGCTAAGGGCAGCCACGACTGTCGGAGCCGAAATTATCGGTCAGGCGGGTAGATTAGGTGTTATTCGTAAAGGAGCCGAGGCTGATTTGCTTGTCTTAAAATCTAACCCGTTGGAGTCGTTGAAAGCCTTGCGGCAACGAATAGCCTTGTATCTGGATGGAAAAGAGGTAAAATAATATAAACAATAAAACACGAGGATTATGAATATCAATACTGTAAAATTAGTGGCTCTTCAAGAAATGAAACAAATACGAAGGAATTGGTTGTTCATTTTCTTCGTGTTTCTTGTAATGACCGGGATACTTTTCTTGCAGATTGTTATGCAGACATCGTCAGTCATGTATAATTTGCGGGCATTACCTTGTTCAATACCTTATTTGAATGCTTTACTTTATAATTTTTTACAATGTTTGTTCGTAATTTTTGTCTCGGGGGACCTTGTGCAACGGGAAGTGCGGAAGGATACGATAGCTGCCATTCAAACCCGGGCTTACGAGAATAAAGAGTACCTGTTCGGCAAAGTGATCGGAATCGTGTCCTCGTTTTTTTGTCTAAACATTATTGCGGCCTTTGC
>DYVS01000070.1:0-33043 GCA_020743075.1 Butyricimonas virosa
ATAGTATCCTCGTCCAACAAATTCCGTTCTAAGGATTTACCGCTGGGATCTCCGATCATACCCGTTGCTCCACCAATCACGAAAATCGGTTTATGCCCGGCCATTTGTAAATGTTTCATCATCATAACCGACACGAGGTGACCTATATGTAGCGAATCTGCCGTCGGGTCAATTCCGACATAAGCTGTCGTTTGTTCTTTTGCCAATTGTTCTTCGGTTCCCGGCATGATATTATGGATCATCCCTCTCCATCTTAGTTCTTCAACAAAATTCATCGATTCTTAATTTTTAATTCGCATTTGCGAGTTATAAGTTAATAAGTTACGAGTTCTTCAACTCTTATCTTTTCGTTTTTAGCTTTTATTTTATTACACTTTCGTAAACGCCATTTGCAAAGTTAACAAAAGGTTTGTACAACAAGCTATCACCTTTCGTTTTTGCCGAAATAAAATCATAACGAACGTCCAGCGCATTCACGATGAAAAGCACCACGCATACCACGATAGCAGCTTTCAACACGCCCAGCACGATCCCGAATAACTTGTTAAACAGTCCCAATGAAACCATATCAATCAACTTGGTCAACAATTTTCCAAGCAGATGCATCACGATAATAACCAGCAGGAAAGTCACGGCGAAAGCGATATAATAGGCATACGACTCCGGCAAAGCCACGAAATCTTTCAAAAAGCCCTCCACGTTCACGGCATATCTCAACGAGATAAAAACTCCTAACACCAACGCAAACAACGTTGACATTTCAACAATCAACCCCAGACTAAACCCTTTATAAGCCCCGTATACCAACGGTAGCAATATAATCACATCAATGTAATTCACCGTTAAATTATTAATCACTTCATTTTAGATTTCAAAGATAAACAATTGTCCACGTTTCATCACAAAATCGGGATAATAATATTGAAAAAATCCACAACTTTCTCCCTCTCAACTTTCATCGATCTTTCACATATCATTTCATTTTCAGTATCCACACTTCAATTTTCAATTATTTATGCCTTAAACTGACAAATTCTTACTATTTTCGCACAATGTTTATGCCAGAATTAAAATTGAAAATTTATGTATAGAACACATACTTGTGGGCAGCTAAGAATGGAAAACGTGAATGAAAGCGTTTGTCTTAGCGGATGGGTACAAAAAGTACGGAAACTTGGAGCCATGACTTTCGTGGATCTCCGTGACCGTTATGGGATTACCCAATTGGTTGTCGAGGAATCGGCTCCCGAAGAAATTAAAGCTAACGTGGCAAAGCTCGGACGTGAATTCGTGATCCAGGTAAAGGGTACGGTGATCGAAAGAGCCAGCAAAAACAATAAAATACCGACAGGCGACATCGAGATTATCGTGAATGAATTGAATGTTCTGAGCGAATCGGAAGTACCGCCTTTCACGATCGAGGATCAAACCGACGGGGGGGATGAAATCCGGATGAAATACCGTTACTTGGATTTACGTCGTTCCTGTGTTCGCAAAAATCTGGAATTACGCCACCGCATGGCACAATTGACCCGGAACTATTTGAGTAACTTGAACTTTATCGAGGTAGAGACCCCGGTATTAATCAAGAGTACTCCCGAGGGGGCCCGCGATTTCGTGGTACCTTCCCGTATGAACCAAGGCCAATTCTACGCCCTTCCGCAAAGCCCGCAAACTTTCAAGCAATTGCTGATGGTTTCCGGTTTCGACCGCTATTTCCAGATCGTAAAATGTTTCCGGGACGAAGATTTACGGGCTGACCGTCAACCCGAATTCACACAGATCGACTGCGAAATGTCATTTGTGGAACAAGAAGACGTGTTGGAAGTTTTCGAAGGCTTGATCAGTCACCTGTTCAAAGAAGTTCGTGGTGTGGATATTCCCAAACTGGAAAAAATGACCTGGATGGATGCCATGGAGCAATACGGATGTGATAAACCGGACCTTCGTTTCGGGATGAAGATCGTGGATTTAACCGCTGTTGCCAAAGGGAAAGATTTTGCCGTGTTCAACGATGCAGAATATATCGGGGCCATCTGCGCTCCTAAATGTGCCGGATATACCCGTAAACAACTGGACGAGTTGACAGAATTCGTGAAACGTTCACAGATCGGGGCCAAAGGATTGGTTTACGTGAAATACAACGAGGACGGAACATTCAAATCCTCTGTTGATAAATTCTACACGGAAAGCGACTTGAAAGTATGGGCAGAAACCTGCAAGGCAGAACCGGGAGACCTAATTCTGATTCTAGTAGGTCCGAAATTCAAAACCCTCCCCCAATTGTGCGAGTTACGTTTAGAGATGGGTAATCGTCTGGGATTACGGGATAAGGATGTCTTCAAACCGTTGTGGGTAGTAGACTTCCCTTTGCTGGAATGGGACGAGGAAACCCAACGTTTCTACGCGATGCACCACCCGTTCACTTCTCCCAAGCCGGAGGATATTCCATTAATGGATACCGACCCGGGTAAAGTACGTGCCAATGCTTACGACATGGTCATTAACGGCGTGGAAGTCGGTGGTGGTTCTATCCGTATTCACGATTCGGCATTGCAATCCAAAATGTTCGATTGTCTAGGTTTCACGCACGAGGCCGCACAGGCTCAGTTCGGATTCCTTATGGGAGCATTCAAATTCGGGGCTCCTCCTCACGGTGGTATCGCGTTCGGTTTCGACCGGTTAGCCTCTATGTTCGCCGGGTTGGATTCTATCCGCGACGTGATTGCCTTCCCGAAGAACAACTCCGGGCGTGACGTGATGATTGACTCCCCTTCTGAAATCTCTCCGGAGCAATTCAAGGAACTGGGCATTCAATTGAAAACAAATTAATTTACGATTTATGAATTACGATTTACGATTACAAAAGCGTTGGCTTGCGGACGAGAAATCTAAAATCATAAATCTTTAAATCTAAAATTAATAAGGTGTTTTTTAAAGACGTCATAGGACATGAAGAGATAAAGCAAAGACTGATTACTTCCCTACAAACGGGAAGAATCAGTCATGCACAACTCTTTTCCGGTGATACGGGAGCGGGATCGCTAGCCCTGGCGTTAGCTTTCACGCAATACCTTTTCTGCACAGGTGACAAACATGAAGACGCTTGCGGGGTCTGTCCGGAGTGTAAGAAGATGCAGAAACTGATCCACCCAGATTTACATTTTGTCTTTCCCGTAGTAAAATCTGCCAAAATAAAAACACCGATCAGTGACGAGTATATCAACGAGTGGCGCAATCTTCTACTCAAAAGTCCATACATAGACATGGAAGAATGGCTGGGAGCTATGGGGGCTGACGAAAATGCCCAAGCCTTGATATACACAGAAGAAAGCGGGAACATCCTCCGAAAACTCAACCTGAAATCCTTCGAATCGGACTACAAGGTCATGATCATCTGGTTACCCGAAAAGATGAAAACGGAATGTTCCAACAAACTTTTAAAGATATTGGAAGAACCTTATCCAAACACGTTATTCCTGCTAGTCACCGAACACGCAGAGGAAATCATTACCACGATTCTCTCGCGGACCCAACGGATCAAGGTATCCCCTCTGACCCAAGAAAACATAGCGGAACAACTGGTTCTTCAAAAACACCTAGTCCGGGACTCGGCCGATCAAGTCGCTCACGTGGCATCCGGTAGCTGGCTGAGAGCCCTCCGTATGCTGAACGAGACCGACGAATCTGTTTACAATCAAGAGAAATTCGTGCAGATGATGCGTCTCTGCTGGGAACGGAAAATGCTCCCCGTTAACGAATTTGTCAATGAACTTGCTTCTCTCGGAAGAGAAAAGCAAAAAAGTTTTCTGATGCATTGTATCCGTATGTTACGGGAAAACTTTGTCAGAAACTTTGGTATTGAAAAAATAGTATACATGACTGAACGGGAGAAAACTTTCTCCACAAGATTCTCTCCCTACGTTCATGAAGGCAATATTATTCCCCTTTTCGATGAATTTGAACGCGCATATAGCGACATCATCCGGAACGGGAACGGGAAAATAATTTTCACGGATCTCTGCATCAAGGTGATGCAAAATATCAGACCGTGAAAAACATGAAAAACTAAAAGATATAAACTAAAAATTGAACAATTGAAACCCCAAAATAAATATCACATCATTTTCAATTTTCAATTTTCAATTAATACAATATGAGCGAGATAAACGAAGAAGAAGTACAGAATAACTCCGAAAACAAAAATATAAAGCAACAACCACAGGTTGTCCCCGTGATTGACCACCGCCTGCTGGCAGGAAAACTCACGGTTTATAACTGGATGAAAGATACCCCGGAAGGATGCACTCCTTCTGAAATCGTGGAAGTTCGGTTTAAAAATACAAGGAAAGGTTTTTATTTAAACAACAGTAACCTGAAACTGGATATAGGGGACATCGTGGCCGTGGAGGCAGCTCTTGGACACGACATCGGGATCGTATCCCTCACGGGAGAACTCGTGCGGGAACAGATGAGACTGAAAAAAGTTGACTTGGAACGTAATCCCTTGAAAAAGATATACCGTAAGGCAAAACCCCACGACATCGAGAAATGGCAACAGGCCATCGCCTTGGAGCACGACACGATGATCCGTTCACGCGTCATCGCAGCCGATCTCGGCCTCGACATGAAAATCGGGGACGTGGAGTACCAGGGGGACAAGACAAAAGCCATTTTCTACTACATAGCCAATGACCGCGTGGATTTCCGGAAACTAATCAAGATTCTGGCAGAAACATTCCACATCCGGATCGAGATGAAACAGATCGGGGCCCGTCAAGAAGCGGGACGGATCGGGGGTATCGGGTCGTGCGGACGTAAATTATGCTGTTCCACGTTCATCACGAACTTTATTTCCGTTTCCACTTCTGCCGCCCGTTATCAGGACATTTCCTTGAACCCGCAAAAACTGGCAGGACAATGCGGTAAGCTGAAATGTTGTCTGAATTACGAGGTCGATGCTTATATTGACGAGCAAAAAGATTTCCCGTCCACCAATATCTGGCTGAACACGGGCGAAGGTATGCTTTATCACCAAAAAACAGATATTTTCGGTCGCAATATGTCCTACTCTTTCGACAAAGAAGGACGCGGTACGCTGATTAAATTATCCGTTGCCCGCGTAAAAGAGATCATTGCCATGAACAAACGGGGACAAATCCCTGCAAAAGCCATCGATTCCGAAAAAGAGGAACAAGTGAATATCGGCTACACGGACGGGGTTGGTGAAGAAAGTTTAAATCGTTTTGACGAGAAAAAACAAAATCAAGGCAAACGAAATCACTCCAGAAATCGTAATAACCGAAAAAGTAACCAGAAAGAGAACAACAACACGAATAACGAGAACAAACCCAAGGAAAATCCGGGAAACGGCACGGGAAATAAACCTGAAAACAGAAACGAAAACAGGCAAGGCAACAGACCCAAACACCGCCCCGAAAACCGGAATAATAACCAACAGGGTAATCGTTCCAACGAAAAACCGGCCAATCGCCCGGACGGCCCGAAAGTGTTGCGTAAACAAGACAAAAACAACAAACCGGACAACAAGGAAAATAATAAACCTGCTGAACAATGAACAATTATAGACCCTTCGCCGGGATCACCCCGGCTGTAAAGATCATCATTATTATCAACGTGCTTGTTTTCCTGGCCATTAACATGATTGGCCAGCGGGCGAACGTTGATCTTGTCAATATACTTGGAATGCACTTGCCGCAATCCCAGTATTTCCAGATCTACCAGTATATCACGCACATGTTCACGCAAAAAGAGCTTACTCACCTTTTCTTTAACATGTTTGCCGTGTTCATGTTCGGCCGGATACTGGAATCGGTATGGGGTACCAAACGTTTTATTATTTATTATTTTGTTACCGGATTAGGCGCTGCCGCACTCCACTCACTGGTAAGCTTGTACGGTCTGCACAATATGCAGGAACAATTCTACGCATTCCAAAGTACTCCCGATGCGGGAGTCTTTGCAGAATTCGTGCGCTCTCACGTAAGTAATCCTAGATTACTTTCGGAACTCATGCAATTTGTCGATGCTTGGAATGCCGCACCTGCCAGTGCTCAGTTTGCCGGACAGGCAGAATATTACATGCAAGGTATAATTCAAGCCTACGCCAATGCCCCGACGATCGGGGCTTCTGGGGCTGTCTTCGGTATATTGTTGGCATTCGGAATGTTATTCCCGAATACGGAGTTATACTTGATGTTCATTCCGATTCCCATCAAAGCGAAGTATTTCGTACTTTTGTACGGTGCCGCTGAATTGTTCTTCGGTTTACAGAACTCGGTAGGTGACAACGTGGCTCACTTTGCACACTTGGGTGGTATGCTTTTCGGTTTCTTCCTGATTCTTTACTGGCGAAAACACAGCAAAAAGTTTTACTAGAAAAAGATAGGTTATGTACAACAGGGCGTATGGATCGAATTTTTCAGGTGGAATCTGGAATGGGATAAAGAACTCCTTCAAACAAGGAACGGCACTTACCCGCCTGATCTATATCAACATTGGCGTTTTCCTCATCATCAAGATTCTGGAAGTATTCTTCGTACTGGCCGGACAACGGGGATTTGAACAACTCCTGTTGCCTTACGTGGGTGTTCCCGCACTACCGGAACGTCTGCTTTACACGCCGTGGACGATAATTACCAATATGTTCACCCAGTTCGGGTTTCTACACTTGTTGTTCAATATGCTCTGGCTGTACTGGTTCGGTTCGATCTTTCAAAACACGTTCTCCAGCCAGAAACTCACGGGAGTGTATCTCCTTGGGGGAATTACTGGGGCTATCATTTACATGGCAGCCTACGCCTTGTTTCCCGCTTTCGAGTTTGAACGTTACCAGTCGTGGGCCATCGGGGCCTCGGCATCCGTCATGGCCATTGTGTTCGCCGTGTGTACTTACCATCCGAACTACAAGATATATGTGTTTCTGATCGGTCCTGTGAAACTTATTCATCTGGCGATCTTCACGGCTGTCATAGATCTTCTAAGTATCCCCAACGGTAATGCGGGAGGGCATATTGCCCACCTCGGGGGAGCCTTGTTCGGTTATCTTTTCACCTTGTCTTTCCGTCGCAATCTCGATTTGACCAAAGGACTTTCATCCTTCTTCACCAAGTTAGGCAACAGCCGCCCATTCCGGAAGAAGACCATGAGAGTCAAGTACAAAAAGAAAGTCTCGGACATGAATGACATGGAATATAACGAGTACAAAAAACGAAAAGACGACCGCATCAACAGCATCTTGGACAAAATCTCCAAACATGGTTATGAAAGCTTGACAAAAGAGGAAAAGGAGATACTGTTCAAATCAAAAAGTAATTGAATATGGGAAATTATAAATCATCATTAAATTTAAAATTAATTGGGTCGATTATTTGACATTATCATGAGAATTGTCACGATCATCACCATGATCGAATTATTTGGGAGCTATACCGCACCCTATATTAACCCTAACGTGTTTTATTTTTCATCCCTGCTAGGCTACACCTATCATTATTTATTGATTGTAAATATTATCCTGCTGCTTTACTGGATTGCACGCTGGAAAAAGATAGCTATTCTATCCATACTGATTATCGCAGCCGGGTACCCGTTAATTACCACTTACTATGGATTGAACCCGCAAACTGTACCCGATGCCCCCCACGACCTTTCCATCATGACTTACAATATCCAGATGCTAGGGATAGGTGAAAAGGATGCTCCTGCAAAGATCGTGGACTATATTAACAATAGCGGTAACGATATTGTTTGTATGCAGGAATTTCCTCAACGGGAAGCCTCTTTCAAAAAATTCCCTGCCTACCCGTATTATCACCGCCATCGAGATGTTGCGTTCATCTCCCGCTATCCGATTGTTAACAAAGGCGTGATTAATTTCGACAAGGGACATTCGGCCGCCTGCGTTTATGGAGACATTACCATCGGTAAAGACACGATCCGGGTATACTCTATACATCTTGAATCCTACCGGTTAGGCAAAAATGAACAGCAGATATACAAGGAACTCACCAGTGGCAACACGCAAAATGCCACGCAAGGCGTCAAGACTATATCTTCTCGTCTGGTTACCGCCAACCGGAACCGGGCAAAACAGGCGCAAATAATAAAAAATCATATGCAACAATCCCCCTACCCGGTTATCATTTGCGGGGATTTCAACGATACCCCGATCTCCTTCGCCTACCACACGTTGTCCGAAGGGATGAAAGATTGTTTCATCGAAAAAGGACGTGGCCTCGGAAACACGTATATCGGGGAGTTCCCCTCGTTCCGTATTGACCACATCCTGCACACACCAACACTCGGCACCGTATCTTATACCCGTGATACCATTAAATATTCCGATCATTATCCGGTGCAAAGTGATATTCGATTTTAGATTTCAAATTTCATATAAATTATTCCCAACCATTTTCTATTTTCAAATATTTATCTATATTTGCAACCACAAATGGGGAATTAGCTCAGTTGGCTAGAGCGTTTGAATGGCATTCAAAAGGTCGTCGGTTCGATTCCGATATTCTCCACGAATAGGAATAAAATACTGGATGCCAGCATCTTATTCCTATTTTATTTCTTTCTAAATTTACATTTTTAAGAATCAAGCCTACAACGTATCAATTCCTCCTTCTCGAAACCAACTTGGGATTATCTTATATGTACTTTATTCTCCGGGCTATAAACAAACGCTACCACGAGCATCTTTTCCACCGTGAAAGAATTACCATAACATAATTAACGACGCTTTCCCGAAAAAAAGAATAACGGATTAAACTCGTTGTCCTTTTTTTCGTAAATTAGCCACAAATAAAAACCGGAGTTTATGGAACAGGAGCGCCAAGAAGAGAACCAGAAACTGACAAAAAAAATCAGCCCGTATAAAATCATATACCCCATCATTATCGGGTTGGCCGTGGTCTCTTACATGTTATATAAAGAATTCGATCCCAAAGCATTTGACATGATCACCTTTACATGGAATACCGTATTCTGGTTATTCGTTGCCGTCCTGTGCATGGCCATCCGGGATTTAGGGTATATCATTCGAATCAAAATACTATCGGGGGGGAAACTGACCTGGATTCAGTCCATCCGGGTCATATTTCTCTGGGAATTCACCTCGGCCGTAACTCCCTCCGCTATCGGGGGAACCAGCCTAGCAATCCTTTTCGTGCATAAAGAAGGAATCGGGGTCGGGAAAAGTTCCGCCATGGTCATGGCAACCTCTTTTCTCGATGAATTGTATTTCATCATCATGTTCCCACTCATACTACTGTTTGTCAACCACCAGGCTCTATGGGAAATGCCGGATACCACGAAAGCCGTGGCCGACGGTTTGATTCTCGTGGCAGTTATTGGATATTGCGTGAAACTTGCCTACCTGCTCGTGTTAAGCTACGGGTTATTCATGAATCCGCGAGGGTTAAAATGGTTGATCATGAAATTATTCAAATGGCGTATTCTCCGGAAATGGCGTCATGATGCCAATGAAGCGGGAACCGATATTATCCGGAATTCCCATGAATTAAAAAGTATGCCGTTCTCCTTCTGGCTAAAAACATTCGGGGCCACCTTCTTCTCGTGGACAGCCCGTTACTGGGTGGTGAACGCCATTCTCGTGGCTTTTTGGTTCGGACGTTATGATTGGGCGCAACATTTTCTTATCTTTGCACGACAACTCGTCATGTGGATCATGATGCTGGTAAGCCCGACACCAGGTGGTAGCGGTTTTGCGGAATTCGTATTCTCCAAGTATCTCGGGGAATTTCTTCCGAGCGCCGGGGTTGCCATAGCGATGGCTATTTTATGGAGACTCATCAGCTATTACCCTTACCTGTTTATCGGGGCATTTATCGTACCGAAATGGATTGCCCGTAGTTTTGGCAAGACATCGAAGCAAACAAAAACGAACAATTAAAGATTTAACGCGTTAAGGAATAGAAATCATGGGACTATTTAAACAACCTGAATATCGCCGTTTCAACTTGAAGCCCCGCTACTGGGATCCGGAAGCCGAGGCCCGGAAAGAGCGGGAAAAACGCATCCGTGCGGAATTAGGCCTACCGGAAAACGGGGATGAATACATTCCCGACGTCAGAACCGGATTGCAAAAAGAATATGCCAAACGTAAAGGAGAACGTGCCGGATTGCGTCTCGGTTACTCAACCCGACTTTTTATGATTCTTATTATCATACTGATCGGGATCTTTTATCTGGCGACATACAAGATTGATCTTATCATGAAATTATTCTAAGGATTTCGGTATGGCAGACGTGATTCAATTATTACCCGACTCGGTAGCGAACCAGATTGCGGCAGGGGAGGTCGTACAACGTCCGGCATCCGTGGTGAAGGAATTGATGGAAAATGCCATTGATGCCGGGGCAACAAAAGTACAGGTTATCTTGAAAAATGCGGGCAAAGGATTCATCCAAGTCATTGACAACGGGAAAGGAATGTCCCCGAGAGACTCCCGCATGGCTTTTGAACGTCATGCCACGTCCAAAATATCCAACGCACAGGATTTGTTCAATATCCGTACGATGGGATTCCGCGGAGAAGCCCTTGCATCGATTGCATCCGTGGCAGAAGTGGAATTACGCACCAAACGGGAAGAGGACGAACTGGGGACCTACCTCTTCGTGGCCGATTCCGAATTAAAAAACCAAGAGAATATTAATTGTTCCCGGGGAACAAATATGCTGGTTAAAAACCTGTTCTACACGATTCCCGCCCGGCGGAAATTCCTGAAATCGGACACCACGGAACTCCGTAATATTACCACGGAATTCTTACGGGTAGCCCTCACCACCCCAAACATCGCATTCACGCTTGTCAACAACGGAAATGAAATATATAACCTGCCGGCATCCGGATTACGTCAGCGAATCGTAAACGCTTTCGGGAAAACGATTAATACCAAATTACTCCCCGTTAATTGTGAAACGGGTATCGTCACCATCAACGGTTTCGTGTGCATCCCCCAGCATGCCCGGAAAACTTACGGGGAACAGTATTTTTTCGTGAACAACCGATTCATGAAACATAACTTTTTCCACAAAGCAATCATGGAAGCCTATGCCGGACTGATTAGCGGGGATATGATTCCCTCGTATTTCCTGTACTTCACGGTGGATCCCTCTATTATTGATGTAAACATCCACCCGACAAAAACGGAAATCAAATTTCAGGACGAGAGCGCTATATTTCAAATCATACTGGCCAGTGTAAAAGAAGCATTAGGAAAATTCAACGTGACCCCGACAATCGACTTTGACACGGAAGACAAGGTTGATTTTACGGTTCCCGACTCACCGATTCTCCCGAAGGTTCCAAAGGTGAGTTATAATCCCCATTATAACCCGTTCAACTATTCCACCTCGATCTCGAAAGAAGATTCCGACTTCGAACAGCCGAGTGGTAACAGTTCCCGTCCCAATTTCGAACCCAGACACAAGGAACAAGTTCCCGCTAACTGGGATGTTCTCTTCGCCGGATTGGAAGATAAAACAGAAGAAATACAAACAGAAATCCCCGAAATGGCAGAAAAACAAGAAGATCACGAAGGAATTATCTCTTTCGTACAAATGAAAGGCAGATTTATTGTCACACCCGTCCATTCCGGATTGATGTTTATTGATCAGAAACGAGCACACGAACGAGTGCTATACGAGCGTTATCTGGAGACCTTGTCTCACCAACAAATCTGCGGACAAAAAAGTCTGTTTCCCGAAACGCTGGAACTTTCGGCTGAAGATTTCCTACTCGTGAAAGAGATTATGGACGATCTTGCCATGCTAGGCTTTGAACTCGGGGAGTTCGGAAAGAATTGCTATGCCATCTACGCCACCCCGTCCGATCTATCCACTTCCCGCGGAAAAGAAGTGCTTATCAGCCTTATTGAACATTACAAGAACACGGAAGGTTCAATCCGGGATAAAATGAGGGAACGCATAGCCCTCTCTCTCGCGAAGGCGGCATCGCTGGATTACAATGCCCCATTGGACAAGCAGGAAATGAGCGACTTGTTTGACAATCTGTTCGCCTGCCGACATCCCAATTACACGGCTGACGGCAAAACAATCATCCATATCCTTAAAAACGAGGATGTGACCCAATGGTTTAAATAAAAAACTATTTTTCTTTCAGGTAAGCCCGCAATGTCTTAGCCGTTTCGGGATCAGAAGGTCGTAACATATCCGAGTTGATAATACGTCCGTCCGGAGCGATCAAAATGAAACGGGGAACTCCGCGGATCATGTAAAAATCCATGAAAGAACGATCATTCCCCATGTATAATTGCACCTCTCCCTTGGGATTCTCTCGCACCCGCTTTTCCCAAACAGCCCGGTCACTATCACAAGAAACGGCCACGAACACAATATTATCATCTTCAAACTCTTTTTCCAGTTTCTCCCAAGCCAGATTTTCATAGCGACAAGGAACACCCCAAGTCGTCCACACGTTGATGAACAGGTATTTTCCTCTAAAATCTTCCAATTCGACAGCTTGCCCGGCAATATCCGTAAACATAAAATCAAAAGCAGGACTACCGGGAACAATTTTCGCACAACGATCATAAACCTCTTGAAACCGCTTCCGCAATACCGGATTCTTCACGTAGAAGTCATACACCCGCAATACATCATCAATATGCCCGTCAATTCCCACACCAAGCAAGTAAGCATAGGCATAATGATCAATCAGAAACTCCACCAATGTTTCGTTCGTCAAGTGATGAATCACGTAATCAAACTGCGCCATCACTTGCTTGTAGGCATCCAACTCCTTCATATGGTAAGTACTGATTAACGAAACTAAAGACGCCATCCCTTCTTGATATTCTTTGAGAACTAATAACTTCTCATCTTCCTTGATCAATTTTTTGATACAGGAAAGATAAGCGGTATCCGGCTGATAATCCATGTTACCCGTACTCCAAGCATGATACAAGGGATAATTTTCCAATGCTTTATAAGTAGAAAACTTGATCCGATTTCGTTCCATTTCAGTAAAAGCGGTATCGAATCCCATGGTATCCAAGTAATGAAACTGCTCTTGAATCAAATCTTTCAACTGACCTAAAAACTCCGGACCATCCAATTCGTAATCGAAAGACAAATTCTTCATGACCTGACTGTTCAAATAACGATTCTTGGGAGCGCCGTCTCCTTCAAAACGAATATTCCCTTTAGCATGATCCCCGTAAATATATATTCGTAATGTCATTCCGTCTTCAATAAACAAAGGAAGACGATCCTTTCCATATTTTAACGTTGCATATCCATGTTCGCCCTCTGTCAGCATCAATTTGGCATATCCTGAATCATCTACTTGAATATCCCATTCTTCCCCGTTAACCTCCAGCTCCGGCAGCATCCCCGAAGACCCGATAAGATTAAATTCCACGACTGTTTTCCGGGTATTACAACACCACATCAATAACATCAAGATCAATACTATGCCTCCAAGTTTTCCCATCATCTAACGCATAATGTTATAATTTGCTAAATTAACTATAAATTCTTTTAAATCGAGTCAATATCAAGATTTTAACTTTTTATTAACGTATTACACCTTGTTATTTAAATCAAGTCTAAATAGCTTTACACTCGCTTAAAATGATCAAAAATATGAACAACATGGATAAAAAACAGGCCCTGCATTATCATGCGATGGGACGTCCCGGAAAGATTGAAGTCGTTCCGACAAAACCACATAGTACACAATATGATCTTTCACTGGCCTATTCTCCGGGGGTTGCAGAACCTTGTCTGGAAATCCAGAAAAATCAAATTGATGCCTATAAATATACCGCCAAGAGCAATCTGGTAGCCGTGATTTCAAACGGGACAGCCGTACTCGGGCTAGGAGATATCGGAGCCTTGTCCGGTAAACCCGTCATGGAAGGAAAAGGATTATTGTTTAAAATATTCGCCGACATCGACGTGTTTGATATCGAGCTCGACACGAAAGACGTGGATAAATTCATCGAAACGGTTAAAATGATCTCCCCGACTTTCGGGGGAATAAACCTGGAAGACATTAAAGCTCCCGAATGTTTCGAAATCGAACGACGACTGAAAGAAGAACTGGATATTCCCGTGATGCACGACGACCAACACGGGACAGCCATTATTTCGGCCGCCGGGTTATTAAATGCCCTCGAACTCAACGGGAAAAAAATTGATACCATTCGTGTCGTGGTCAACGGTGCCGGAGCCGCAGCCATTTCCTGCGCCCGCCTTTATAAAGCATTGGGTGTGAAGAAAGAGAACATGATCATGTGCGACAGCAAAGGAGTCATCTACACGGGAAGAGCCGGACTCAACGCGGAAAAAGAAGAATTTGCCGTCGAGACCTCTGCCCGCACGCTAACCGAAGCACTCGTCGGTGCGGATATGTTTTTAGGCCTTTCTGTTGCCGACATCTTGAACGAAGAGATGATTCAAAGTATGGCCAAAGACCCGATCGTATTCGCCCTCGCCAACCCGAATCCGGAAATCAGCTATGAAAAAGCGATCCACAGCCGACCGGACATCATTTTTGCCACGGGACGCTCGGATTACCCAAACCAAATCAATAACGTACTCGGTTTCCCGTATATTTTCCGGGGAGCATTGGATGTACAAGCCCGGAGTATTAACGAGGAGATGAAACTTGCCGCCACTTACGCACTGGCTGAATTGACGAAAGAACCCGTTCCCGAAAACGTGAAAATGGCATACAATGACCCGTCCATCGCTTTCGGTCGGAATTACATCATTCCCAAACCTTTGGACACCCGTCTGATCAGTCGCATCGCCCCCGCCGTGGCAAAAGCCGCTATCGAATCGGGAGTTGCCCGTACGGAAATCGAGGACTGGGATGCCTATCGGGATCAACTAGAAAAACGTATGGGCCAAGACGAACGACTCATGCGCCGAATGACCCGTAAAGCCAAAACCAATCCCAAACGGATAGTGTTTGCGGAAGGAGCCGACATTAAAACCTTGATGGCCGTACAGGAAATCCTTTCGGAAAAGATCGCTCATCCCATACTCATCGGCAACAAAACCGAAATCGAAACTCTTCAAAAACAATATAAATTAGAGTTACCCGAACTGACCATTTTTGACCCGACAAAAGAGATCGACAAAATAGATCAATACACCCAAGCTTATTACGAAAAAAGACAAAGAAAAGGGATCATCCTAGAACAAGCCAAAGAATTGATGAAGAACCCGAATTTCATCGGTTTAATGATGGTTGAATCGGGAGAAGCAGATGGTTTCATCTCCGGCATTCACTCTAATTATCACGATGTGCTCCGGGCAGCCAAAGACATCATCGGTCTAAGAGCCTGTTGCAAATATGCCGTGGGGATGCACATCGTGACCAATAAAAAAGGTACTTATTTCCTAGCCGACACGACGGTTAACAGCCACCCGTCAGCCGACACGCTGGAGTGCGTGACCGTCCTCACCTACGAGGCAGTAAAACAATTCAACGTGGAACCGGTTGTCGCCCTCACCTCATACTCCAATTTCGGGGAATACCGCTTAGGTAGCCCAGCACAGATACAAGAGGCTGTTGACACGCTTCATCGTAAATATCCCGAAATTCTAGTCGACGGAGAGATGTCCGCATCCATCGCATTCAACACCGAATTGCGACAAGCACGTTTCCCATTCTCCCCTCTGGCAAACAAAGATGTGAATACAATCATTTTCCCAAATCTCAGTTCCGGAAGTATTGCCTTGGGCATATTGCAAGAATTAGGAAACAACGAAATCATCGGTCCCGTTCTACTCGGTTTAAACAAACCGGTACACATTTTGCAAATGGGATGCAGCGTGAGAGATATTGTTTACATGACCACCTTGGCCGTGACAGATGCACAGAAAGAAATGCCGGTGGATATGTGCCGAATCTGATGATTTTAGATTTACGATTTATGATTCTAGCTTTTGTAATCATAAATCGTAAATCTAAAATTGTAAATTATTTTACCGGAATCTTCTCTACCCTTCTCTGGTGACGACCGCCTTCAAAATCCGTTGACAAGAAAACATCTACCACATTTTGAGCCTCTTCGTAAGCGATGAAACGAGCAGGTAATCCCACCACGTTCGCATCATTATGCTGACGGGCCAAAGCGGCAAGTTCCATATTCCAACACAAAGCACAACGAATGCCCTGATGCTTGTTGGCTGTCATAGAAATCCCGTTACCGCTTCCGCAAATAGCAATTCCTTTTTCATACTCGCCCGACTCAACGGCTGCTGCCATCGGATGAGCCGTATCCGGATAATCCATACTCTCGGCAGAATAAGCGCCGAAATCCTTTACCTCATGACCTTTTTCCCGAAGATATTTTACCAACCGTTCCTTATACTCGTAACCGGCATGGTCACATGCTATCGCTATTTTCATTTTATTCAAATTAGAATTCTTCAAACAATTTTGATTATACTTTACTATTTACAAAGGTAACACAATTGTCTATTATAAGAATAATTCCAACAAAAATTATCCCCCAAAACACCCACAACCATTTTGTAGACACAACCAAACTCTTAGAGGCAATTAAGCGATCTATCCGAAGTTCTCGTTTAATAAAATGCCGAATAGTACTGTATTTCGGATGGATTATATTTCCTACACGCCAACTGCTTTCCCACAAGACAAACACAAGTAGACAAAACAAAGCTAACATCGACAACCATCCGAAAATTTCTTTCATCGAAACCATCATTGCCTGCTGTTGCACCATCCCATAAAGTTGAGGCAACGGGACACACACCGCTATTGGATTTACTTCATCCAATTCCGCACCTAACAACAAAGCGTTCCTCTTCATCACAACAGCTAATATCCGCCCCAAAACAGCATTTCCAATCACCCCTCCCAACACGGCACTGACAAAAGTATGCGTGGTCACCGCATGAAAAAATATCCGGAAAGGGACACTGCCCGATATGGAAGTCAAAAAACAGATCGCCACGATAACATACCCCATTCCCCGGAAAAAAACAGGCAAATACAAGGCCTCCTTCGGTAGATCATAATCCAGATAAAAATAAAACACAAGTAAATAAACAATAATACAGGAGAAAGCAAAAGTCAACATTCGCCTATACCCCCACCGACGCAAAGCAAACATATAGTAAGTAAAGATACTTCCTGCAACAATTCCCAACAACACGATCCAATTCATAGATACCACATGCAAAGCATCAAAACCCAAAATCCTCTCCATATAAATGTGTTCCAACACATGCTGTGGTGCCAAAAAAAAGTCAATCAAGACATACAATAAAAATGTTAACCACACGGGACGATATGTCCATATTGAAAGATCAATATAGGGATGCCGTATCACTAAAGCCCGGGCAATATTGAACAATAAAGCGGCCTCTGCGATCAAACTCCCAATTCGGATATAGGGAGAAGCAAACCAATCATAATGCTCCCCGTAAACACCGACAAACGTCATTGCCAACACGGAAATAGCCCACAGTACCGCCCCCAACCAATCAATTCCATATAACGGCAAATAAGGCATAAACCGTTTGTCCTGAAAAGCCACCAGTACAAAAAGAATTACCGCAAGTAATAGTCCGATCACGAACCAATACACATACTCCCAGTTAATCCAAGTTGCAACATGCACTGTCGTAAGTCCCGAAAATTGAATACAGGCATTTACCATTAAAAAAATATAGCAAAAAAAAACAGCCATATCCCGTTTGGGCGTCAGCCAAAGCTGTATTGAAGAATTACACTCGAAAGTTCCCCACATACGAAAGAAACCCGCCACGAAACTTGCTAACACCAAAACGACCACATTCCCCGTACTCACACAAATCAAGCTGCATCCCACACAAATCGTCGCGCAAATTAACAACGCCACCTGGGAAGTAAAACGAAATTTCAAACGGAACATTATAGCAAACGAGAGTGCCATGCTGACTAACGAAGCATATCCCGCCATCATAATATCCTCCATTTTCAAAGCTAACGCTCCACTCATCTGGCTGACTACCGCTAAATTCACTCCTCCGGAAAACTGAAAAACGACAGCAATACAAATCATGATCCATGGCCGCCATTTCTCCGGAATGAAATCACGCATGGCCCCGATGGAAAATCTCTCTTGATTATGCATAAATTAATAACATATCGTACATTCAACATTCATTCCGGCCCGCAGAAGTCGAACAGCCTCAGGATCATTTTCATCGGAGAACTCGATCTTCACCGGAACACGTTGTTCCACTTTCACAAAATTTCCGGCAGAATTATCTTGCGGCAGCAAAGAAAGCGAAGCCCCCGTTGCCTGCGATACCGAACAAACCTTCCCCTTAAAAATAACATTCGGAACGGCATCCACTTCAATTTCCACCGTACACCCGGGAATGATATGCCGCAACTGCGTCTCTTTGTAATTTGCCACAATCCATTTATCCTGCTCATTTATTAAATGCAACAAAGTCTGCCCGGCTTGCACGAGTTGCCCCTCTTGAATATTCTTTCTTCCCGTGATTCCGTCACAAGGGGCAACGATTACCGTATACGAAAGATTAATCCGGGCAAGAGCAAGAGCAGCCTCGGCCACCTTGATTCCCGCCTCCGTTTGTCCCAAACGTTGAGACTGTTCCAACGTAACCAAAGAAGCTGACTTTTTTTGGCAAGACAACAATTCATACCTGGCTTTAGCTGCCAAGTAAGTAGTTTCCACACGATCATACTGCTGGCGAGTCACGGCTTTCTGTGCAAATAGATTCCGATAACGAAGATAATCCCGTTCGGCATTATCCAACAATACCTTTGCCTCTTGAAGACCTGCAACAGAAACAGCTACATTATTCCTAGTCGTGCTCACCCCTGTCGTCATCACGTGTTTACCCGTAATGGCATTTTGATAATCCGCTTCCGCCTGTGCCACCCGAAGTACAAATTCCGCATCTTCAATCACGGCAAGTGTATCACCTTTACGTACCTGCTGGTACTCGTCGAAATATACCTTTTTTATAAATCCTTGCACCCGGCTATTCACGGGAACAATATGTTGACGGACTTGAGCATTATCCGTATACTCCACCTTACCAAAATGAAAAAAATGAGTACACACGCCAATAAAAGTAATCAATACAACAATAACAACAATTGCGTTAGAAATCGCTTTTCTCGTTTTTCTATTCATGACATTATTTTTAAAGGGTTCCCGAAATATAAAGAAGTTTATAGTAATGAAAAATAATATTGACGCGTGCATTTACCAATTGTTGCTCCGCGGACAATTTCGCCACACTCGCGTCTAACATATCGGCAATTAACGCCACGCCATTTTTATATCGATTATACACGACAACATAATTCTGACGAGCAAGTTCCACGTTTTTCATTTGCACGTGTAATTGTTCATGAGCCTCCGCATATCTAATATAATCAGCCCGTACAGCTAAATCGGTCTGCTCTTTTATATCCTCATACTGCTGCATCGCCCGTCGGGTCTCCAGTTTACTACGTTTTACGGATTTATTCGATTTATACAAGGAAGAAAGATTATACTTCACACCTACTCCCGCATACCAATAATTAAAGTTTTTATCCATCGGGGGAACCTCTATCGTAATCGGAGCATCAAAATGATTGTTCGCGAAAAAAGCAATCTGGGGAAGTAACTCCGATTTTGTCACTTGTTCCTGCTGCCGATTCATTTCCACGACTAACGAGGTCTGTCGAAGAGATAAAGCATAACGTAACGCTTGGTCTCTCCAATGCGACATTCCCTCCAAGGGCATGGAACGTGACACAAGAGATGTATCGGGTCGCAACCGGGTATCCTCGGGCAATCCCAACATCGTCACTAAATTACGGTTAAGAATCGCCACCGCATTACCAATCCGGGTTTGCTGAAGTTCCAAATTTGATAATTGAAGCTCGTAACGTGTAATATCGTTTTCCAAAGAAACTCCTTCGGTATATCGAGCTTTTATATCCGCCAGAATTTGCCGGGTCAATACAATGTTCTGTTCGTAAACACGAGCCAAATTTTTTTGTTTAAAAAGATCAAGATAATAGCCCACCAACATAAAACGTAACTTATCACGTTCGCTTTCTAAAGAAAGAGCTGCCATTTTTTCCTGCAATCGATTTATCTCAATCCGACTATTCACGACTCCACCGGCATAGATTATCTGAGAAACCTCTAGAGCAAAATTGTTCCCGAAATGAGGAATCGGAGCATTCATAGAATTGCTGAAATCACGATCCAACAACACCCCGTCACCTAAAAAAGAAAGTGAGATCGAGGCATTTATATCCGGCAAACGGGAATTTTTAGCCATCTTAACAGATTGTACGGCTTCCTCCATCATCGTTACAAACGGCTGCAACGTCTTTGAATTACGGTCGGCAAGAGAAAACATTTCTTCGACAGTAATACCCCTTTCCCCCGCATTTTGGGCATACACACCCCTACAGCATAACGACACATAAAGTATCGTTATGAACAGAAATAATTTGTTCATACGTATTATTTATGAATTACAAAAAAATGATAAAATAGAAGTTAATAGGAACTAAATACAACGATTAGGCACTCTCCATTCACCTTTCCAGCGTTGAAAGAAAGTTAGTAGACTTAACACACACACGCATGAGCGACAATATGTATACCTTTTACGTTGCATTAAACGAAATTCTTACTTTTAGCGGGGACAAAAGTACAAAAAAGAAAACAAAGTTGTAACCCAGACAGAGTCTATTACCACAAAAAAAAGCGTCCCCGACAATAGGAACGCTTGATTTTTATCACATTACAAAATCAAAGAATCAATTTATACCCTTTTCCGTGAACATTGATAATTTCCACTGACGGGTCTTTCTTCAAATGTTTACGCAACTTCGTGATATAAACATCCATGCTTCTGGCATTAAAATAATTGTCATCAGCCCAGATATTCTTCAAAGCGTAATTTCTTTCCAATACTTTGTTTACATTCAAGCACAACAGACGAAGTAACTCAGACTCTTTCGTGGTCAATTTTTGTTCTTCTTCCCCATCAAACAAGGTCTGTTTCTTAGAATTGAATGTCAATTTACCAATTTTGAAGATCTCTTGTTCATCTTCCGGCTTCAACCCGGTTGATCTTCTCAAGACAGCCTCGATACGCAGCAACAACTCTTCCATACTGAAAGGTTTACTCATATAATCGTCGGCTCCCAATTTGAATCCTTCCAACACATCTTCTTTCATCGACTTAGCCGTCAAGAAAATAATCGGAATTTCGCTATTGATCTGTCTAACTTCTTTCGCAAGCGTAAAACCATCTTTTTTAGGCATCATCACGTCGAAAATGCAAATGTCAAACGGTTCGTTCAAAAACCTTTCATATGCAATCTCTCCATCCTCACATAAAACGGTCTCAAAACCTTTAGCTCTCAAATATTCTTTAAGAAGCATACCCAAGTTGGTATCATCCTCTGCCAATAAAATTTTAATTTTCTCATCCATAGCTATGTTGTTTTAAATAATTCCTATTTTTTAATTCTCTGTAAAAATATACGAATTTAGAAAAATAAGGTTCTCTTTATTTTTTGTTTTTTTACGGTTAAAGGTAATATGATGTCAAAACAGCTCCCCTTATCAAGAGAACTTTCCACGTCTATTCTTCCACCATGAGCCTCAACGATTTTCTTCACATATGATAGTCCCAAGCCAAATCCTTTCACGTCATGCAAATTTCCCGTGGACACACGATAGAATCTTTCAAAGATCAACTTCTGATCTTTTTTAGCAATTCCTATGCCATTATCAATGACACTTATTATAATTTCTTTATCTTTATTACGAGTATAAATGGTAATTTCCGGTGGTTTTACACAATATTTTATCGCATTATCCACGAGATTGGAAATCACGTTTGTCACATGCACCTCATCCGCAAGCACTTCATCTTGATCTGCCTCAAGATAAGCAGAGAACTTACCCCCTTTATCCTCCACACGTAAGCTAAATTTAGGCAATAAATCTTCAATCAACTGATTAATATTTATATTTTTTAGCTTTAGTTTCATCCGGGTTTCCGTGAACAAGGCCGTTTGCAACACCCGTTCCACCTGGAAAGTCAAACGTTTACTCTCATCCCGGATAATCGTGGCCACCCGGTCAATGGTCTCCGGGGTATTCGTCACCGCCCCGTCCTTCAACATCTGCGATGCCAAAGAAATTGTCGCGATCGGAGTTTTAAACTCGTGCGTCATATTATTAATAAAATCATTCTTGATGACCGACAACTTTTTCTGCCGGACAATAACGATCAGGCAGAACACGGCACAAAATACGATAGCAATCGTGATCAGCACCCCGGGCAAAACCATCCACACGGAACCCGCCGTATCGGACGAAGCATCCGGGAATTTCAAGTATAAGATTGCAGAAGAACTTTCACCCGGAAATATCTTCCGGCTAAGCGTCACATCATCCGAGACATGACTTAAAAAATTCTTGGATGTCAGAATAAATTTACCATTTTCCTTAATACCGAATTCAAAACGGGAACGGATTCCCGCATCTGTCAGCGTGTTACCGATAAAACCATATAGATTATTCAAATCAACCCGCCCCTCGATCACGTGTTTATCTTCTTTCCCTTCCGGCACAAACCTGTAATTTTCCCCGGTTCGCTCTTTCATGGCTTGTTGCAACTTGGAGATAGAAGTGGCCAAATTATCTTCCTTGAACTTACTTCCCACAAACTCACTGACATCCTTCACCTCCGAATCATCATCAATCAAATTAAGCATAGAATTGGCAACTGCCGACGGGTCATTCTTCACAGCAATCGGACGTTTCGGGTCAATATAGATCGGGGCATCAATCTCCACACCCCGACGTCTGACCTCAGACAGATTCCTGTTTTCAGAAAGCCTACCCGCCTCTTCCTGCTTGCGGATATAATCAACCATATCATCCATAGCCCGGTTAGCTGAGTAGAAGAATTGCTCCTTCTTCACCTCGTAAGCCGTTTGGAAATAACTGGTCTGGAGAATAATCAATCCCAGCAAGGATATACCAAACACAATTCCTAATATGATTATCTGTTGCTTTCTCATACACGCAAATTTAACAAATCCATTTTAACAATTGACAAACTTAATACTATTTAACAAAAATATAACTCATTGATCCTCTTCAAAATTTTATCCTATCCGCAAATTAAACAAGCCCAAAACCCACTTTCTCCCATTTTTAACGTTAATAAAACTTTTGAATTTATCATTTTATCCAACACTTTCCGCTTTCCCAATCCGCCGGAATCACCTAAAACAACGTAGCTTGCCAATCATCCGTTCGCCGATTCTTCCGCAGATGCTTGTAGGCCAAATCCGTCACTTCACGCCCCCGGGGAGTTCTTTTCAGAAAACCTTCCTTAATCAAGAACGGCTCGTAAACCTCTTCCAAGGTTCCCGGGTCCTCACTGACCGCAGTTGCAATCGTAGTCAAACCAACAGGCCCTCCCTTAAACTTATCAATAATCGTCAACAGTATTTTATTATCCATATCATCCAGCCCGAACTTATCAATATTCAAAGCTTCCAGCGCAAAGGTCGTGATCTCAAGATCAACCACCCCGTTTCCCTTCACCATGGCAAAATCCCGTACCCGACGCAGCAAGGCATTAGCAATACGTGGCGTCCCGCGACTTCTGGACGCTATTTCCTTCGAGGCTTGACTCGTGATCTTTGTTCTTAAAATAGCTGCCGAACGCTCCACGATTCCCGTCAACACGTCGAGATCGTAATACTCCAAATGACTATTGATTCCAAAACGCGCTCTCAACGGGGCTGTCAGCAAGCCGCTACGCGTGGTTGCCCCGATCAGCGTGAAAGGACTCAATTGGATCTGCACGGATCGGGCTGCCGGACCTTTATCTATCATAATATCAATCTTAAAATCCTCCATCGCCGAGTAAAGATACTCTTCCACGATCGGACTTAACCGATGAATCTCGTCAATAAACAACACATCATTCGGCTCCAAATTAGTTAACAACCCCGCTAAATCACCCGGTTTATCCAACACCGGACCGGAAGTAATCTTAATCCCGACTCCCAACTCGTTGGCAATAATAGCCGACAACGTTGTCTTTCCCAACCCGGGAGGGCCGTGCAACAGAACGTGATCCAAAGATTCACCTCGCATCTTCGCAGCCTCCACGAAGACCTCCAAATTATCCACAATTTTCTTTTGCCCACGAAAATCACTAAAACTCAACGGACGCAAAGCTTTCTCCAGTTCTTTCTCATTATCTGGCACATTCCCGGTCCTTATATCAAAATTACCCATGTACTACTTTATTAATAACAATCTATTCAATTCGTAAATGTACAACAAAACAATTGAAAACGGAAAATGGAAAATGGAGAATAAATTAATTATCTTTTTTTGGCAAAGAAATTTTTTACCAATTCTCCACATTCATTCTCTAAAACTCCGGTAACCACGTTTGTCTTCGGGTGCAACACAGACGGGGAAAGCCGGGCATACCCCCGATGCGGATCGGCAGCCCCGTACACCAATTCTCCCAATTGGGCCCAAGCAAGCGCACCGCCACACATGACGCACGGTTCTAACGTGACATACAGGGTACAATCATTTAAATATTTTCCTCCCAATAAAGAAGTCGCAGATGTGATGGCAAGCATCTCCGCATGCGCCGTCACATCATTCAAACGCTCGGTTTGATTATGAGCCCGGGCGATTACCCGACCTTTACAAACGACTACTGCCCCTACCGGAATTTCTCCTTCTTCTTCAGCCAAGCGGGCTTCTTCCAACGCTTTCCGCATAAATATCTCGTGCTTATCCATAAATACTATTTTCTCTTATTATACTCTCTTTCTTTTCCCCACGAAACCCAGGTATATACCAAGGCCGAAACGATCAATCCCACGGTCACAAGCAATGCCAGCACCAACCACCAGTTGGCAGACTCCTGTTTCCGGTTCATCTCTTCAATCTCCCGCAGAAATTTTTGATTCTTGTATTTTTTCAACACCTGACGATAACGCCCGTTATCATAAAAGGAATCGTACAACTCCAAAACCGAATCCCGTCGATGCAAGACATCACAAAATGCCTGCCGGTTTTCCATATCCTCGTGATATTCGCTCAACAATTCCAACACCTGAGCCTGAACCAATTGACTCTCCGGGGATTCTGCTTTTTTATAACTAATACCTTCCAGATACGCAACAGCCTCATCCTTTTCCCCCATCTCCCACAAACAACGCCCATACCTTAAATAATTCATGAACATCACACCGGGAACCTTCAATTGATTTTCACAAGCATATATCTCGTAGAAGTCAATCGCACTTTTTAACGCCATCAAAGCCGAGTCCCGAAGTCCCTCCTGGATAAAAGATTCAGCAACACGAGTAAGCAACACATTACGCATCCCACCTCGTTTTTCATTCACCAACCCGCCCCTTAATATCTCCCGTGCCTTTTCGTGATACCCCAACCCGGAATAAGCCTCGGCTACCTGAATCCCATAACGTCCAAGCCTATTTGAATCCGGCAATTCCTTTAAAACCTCTTCATACCAGAGTAACGCCTCCTCATGCCTTTCCAACTTTTTCAGGCTTGCCGCCATCTGCTCGTAAAAAGGTTTCACCTTATCCCGGAATTTTGATCGTCGTAAAAGGCGATATGCCTCCTCGTAACAAGCATATTGTTCTTCATATTCCTGCAAAACCCCATATAAAGTTGCTTTCAAGCGATAAGCCTCTATCTCCCCTTCCGTATCCGAAAGTCCCCGATACAACGACAATGCCTGATCCACGGCTTTAAAAGCCCGATCTATATCAATCGATTTAAAAAAACAAGCTCCCAAGTAATAGAATTTAGCCTCTTCCTCCCGAGTAAACACCACCTTGGAAGGCACTCGGCTGATAAAACGAATGGCCTCTTCCACACAACTGTCCCGCAAAATCAGAGAACCGTAAAGCCGGGTCAACTCCAGCGCCACCAGATTCTTCACATCCCGCGGGGCAATCCGGTAAGCCTCCCGTAAGTAAATTCGGGCCTGTTGCATCTGCTCCACCCTAGTGGAATAACAACTTCCTGCAGCCAACAATACTTTCGAACGAAAAAAATTAGGCAACTCGGTTGACACCTTTACCAAAGAATCGAACGCAGGCGATAACATCACAGAGTTTTCCAACTGCCGACATAACTCCGCTGTTTTTGCTTTTTCATTTTTCCGACAAGAAGACAACAAAAACAACATCGTCATCCCCAAGCATATCATGATTACAATTCGTCTCATTCTCGCTAATTTTGTCTTCTTCCACCTAAATCAACAACCTATTCTCTACCATACATATCTTTATAGAAGGTAAAAGTCCAAATTTTCCGTGAAGGTTACAAATTTTCTCCCACATTTTTTCTTCTCACGCACTCGACAACAAAACCAGTCAACTCCTTTCTGCATATTTTTGGGTTTAAACAATTTTATCCTTACCTTTAGCTTTCAATTAAGTAATTTACTCATTAAAATAACAATTGCTATGCAGACAATTGATAATTACAACTTTAAGAACAAGAAGGCGCTTATCCGCGTAGACTTCAACGTACCTTTAAATGAAAAGTTCGAGATCACTGACGACACCCGTATGCGGGCAGCCGTTCCCACGATCAAGAAAGTGTTGGCGGGAGGAGGTTCCGTAATATTGATGTCTCACCTCGGACGCCCGAAAAACGGACCGGAAGACAAATTTTCATTAAAACATATCCAGAAACACCTGGAAGAACTACTGGGTGTACCCGTGAAGTTCGCTGATGACTGCATCGGGGAAAGTGCGATAAAAGCTGCCGCTGACTTGAAACCGGGAGAAGTTCTCCTGTTGGAAAACCTTCGATTCTACAAAGAGGAAGAAAAAGGTGACGAGAACTTCGCTCAGAAACTGGCTGCTTTAGCCGACGTTTGGATTAATGACGCCTTTGGGACAGCCCACCGGGCTCACGCATCCACCGCTGTCATAGCTAAATTTTTCCCGAATGACAAACTATTCGGCTACGTCATGCAAGGAGAGCTGGAAAACGTAGACAAAGTAATGCACACCCCCACCCGCCCGTTCACGGCCATCATGGGAGGCTCCAAAGTTTCATCCAAAATCGACATTATCATGAACCTCATGGATAAGGTAGATAACCTCATCTTAGGGGGTGGAATGACTTACACGTTCAAAAAAGCACTGGGTGGTCACATCGGCAATTCCATCTGCGAAGAAGACAAACTCGACCTGGCTCTTGAAATCATGAAACTAGCCAAAGAAAAAGGTGTAAATCTTGTATTGGCTACCGACACGGTCGCTGCCGACGCTTTCGACAACAATGCCAATACCCAAATCGTTCCTTCCATGGAAATTCCTGACGGATGGGAAGGCTTGGATGTAGGCCCGGAAAGTATTGCCTCCTTCACCAAGGTCATCGAACAATCCAAAACAATCCTTTGGAATGGCCCCGTGGGAGTATTCGAAATGCCTAAATTTGCCGTGGGAACCAAGGCGATCGCTGATGCCATCGTAAAAGCCACTGCAAACGGCGCATTCTCCTTAATCGGGGGTGGAGACTCGGTTGCCGCCATCAACCAATTCGGACTGGCCGACAAAGTTAGTTACGTATCTACCGGAGGAGGAGCCTTGCTCGAATACATCGAGGGGAAAGAATTACCGGGCATTACCGCAATCCGCAGAAAATAGACTTTCAAACATCATATCGTGACCGGAATTTTTCCGGTCACTTTTTTTTCAAGAAAACTTCCCTTTTTCAAAATTTAACTACCACTGAATCATCAAAACCTTATTGACAAGTTAAAAGGAAATTTACACGCACCTCCGATACCGAGATATGGAAATTATAAAAAATAATCGTAAATTTGCAGGATAACAAGTGATAGTACATCTCTTTAACGTTAATTTCACAAACACGTACGGCACTTGCAACCAACAAATTTCATGTTAACACGAATATGGATTTCAGTATTAATATTAAAGAAATATTCACCGCCTTTATGGTACTTTTTGCCGTGATTGATATCACCGGTTCAACGCCTATTATCATCGGCCTCAATAGCTCCGGGAAGAAAGTCAGTGCTGAAAAAGCGGCAGGAATATCACTTGTTATATTTATCACGTTTCTTTTTGCCGGGGACGGACTATTAAAATTATTCAATATCGATATTTCTTCATTCGCACTAGCGGGGGCTCTCGTACTTTTCGTACTTGCCGTAGAAATGACATTTAACATTGAAATCTTCCGTAGTGACGGGCCCGAAGGTTCTGCTACAATCGTTCCTGTTATATTCCCCCTTATTGCCGGAGCCGGAGCCTTGGCCACGACACTGACCCTCAAGGCGGAATGTAGTGTTCTCAGCATTATTATTGCCATCATCCTCAACATGATCGTGGTATATGTCGTTTTAAAAAATGTTTACCTTGTAGAACGGGTATTGGGAAAAGGTGGAGTCTACATCTTGCGAAAATTTTTCGGTATCATCCTGCTTGCCATGTCCGTCAAGATCTTCACGTCCAATTTGAATACATTACTCGAATCACTGAGGTAACACATTCTTTTTTTTGATACCTCCTTGTAACTTTTCGTTATCTTCAACCGTCCCATCATAAAACAAATTACTATGAAAAAAATATCGTTCGTCATTTTCATGCTCTGCTTCACGATAGTCGAAGCTTTCTCACAGGAGCAAATCAGCATTTCCCGATTTCAAGGACAAAAAATCACCGGAATCGAGGCACACGGAATCTTCAACATCACAGCTAAACAAGGCACCACAACCGGAGTAACCGTAAACATTCCGGCTCGACTCGAAAAACAACTCGTTCTGAAACTGGATTCCGACGGCAAACTACAAATCTACATCGAAGGGAAAATCACGAGTAAAAATAGAAAAAACAATGACGACGACCATTTCACGGCAGAAGTCACCGTTACCACCCTCAATAATGTCGAGTTAACCGGGGTTTGCAAACTAGAAACGATCGGGGATTTCACGACAAACAAGTTAAAAGTGGACCTTTCCGGGGCTAGCAAAATGCTCATTAACGGAGATTTCTTGACAAAAGAAAAACTTGAAATAGAACTGAGCGGCGCCTCCCATCTCAAAGGCCGAATAACCAGCCCCGAATCTAGTTTTGACATCAGCGGAGCTTCCAATCTAACCTTGAAAGGCAACACCATACACTGCAAAATAGAAGTATCGGGAGCCTCGAAAGCAGCCCTTGACGACTTTCCGATAAACGAACTAAAAGCAGAAGTATCGGGAGCTGCAAGAGCTCAATTCCAAGTCAAGGAAAAAATCAGCCTACATACATCCGGTGCTTCAAAAGCCACGTACTCCGGAGACCCGATCATCCTCTCCCTGCACTCTTCAGGAGCCTCGAACATCAATAAAATATCATCCCAATCCTCCGAAACGAGAAAAGAGTACGAGAAATAAATTACTATTATATCATTATTGAGAGGATAAACCTCCTCTCAATAATGCACATGCGTCATATAAGTAATCCCCCGCTTATCACAATACTTACAAATTTCATGTTTGGCACTTCTCTTGTAACGTCCGAAATACTCTGCTATCTTCTTCACAAAAACCTCTTCCCTTCTAGCTTGAAAACTCCGGGCAAGTTTATTCGTATTCTCTAAGTCAAAGAACACGAAACTTTCCACCTCCCCGTCTTTGGAATAATCATAAGCGATTCCACCCCAATCCATTTGAATAATAAAAAGAAGACAGTTTTCCATGTATGCCGAAATACAAGTCCCCACTTTCTCGTCACTCGGATCCTCATATATTTTGGCCTGATACGTCATTAATCTCATTGACATATTCTACAAATTAATTACTCTTCCAAGATTGTCAAGAATCGTACTCACCGAACCGTCATAATCAAATGAACAACGATAAATCCCCTTTCCTAAAGCCTCTATACCCCTGTACAACGGTGGTGTAACCGGTTTCCCATCCGTACTCATCAACCCACAATACCCGGTCTCCACCATGTACATCCAGCATCGGGCTGTAGCCATCACGGAATTTCCCTCGTCATCATATTCTCCCGTGTCATAACTCAACTGGTACACGTTCCCACAGATAAAATCATTCAGCACCGAACCGTCATAATCATAACGTTTCTGCGTATGATCTGCCAAAGAAACATAAATGCCGTTATCCTCCGAGATCGTCACCATCTCATATTCACAGGGAAGAATCTCCACCAACGAATCAGACAACACTCCCCAACGTCCTTCCTTGCAAACTGACCAGTATTCACGTCCCTCACGTACCAAATCATCACACATCGGGGCAAGTACCCACTCCCCTTTCCGATCAATCAATCCCGTCTTTCCCTCTTCATTCCTCAGCACGCAATAACCGTTATGGAAACAGAAATCTCCCTCTCCTTTCGGCAAAACAAAACCCCGCTCAAACACTCTTTTTCCTTCATAATCAATAAAAAACAAACTATCATTCTCTACTACCGCAGCCACTCCTTCCGAAAACACCCACGCCTTCGAATACCGGGCCGGGATAACTGCTTTCCCCGTGTAAATATCAAAATACCCCCTTTTCTCTCCTGTAGAATAAACAGCCAAATGCTCCCCGTTTCCCGGCTTTGCAACCCAACTGACACCCTTCAATGTCTTCCTCCCCTCATCGCAATTAAAGACATATCCTTTGCCATCTTCATCACTATAATGATACCAAATATGCTTCGTTATCTTCATATCATAATACCCGGACGTATAAAATAGGTCTTCTTTTACCTCTTTCTCGTAAAAAATATAACAAAAAGCAAGTGTAAAAATCAACACACACGCTGTCAGAATGCAAGCAATCACCCGCCCGAACACACTTTTTTTCTTCAATATTCCCATCATCTTCTAATTAATATTTTTCTATTTCTTCAATTAAAAACGGAACTTTCAAATGCCCGTTCCTATCATATAAACCTTTCATCCAAATCTCCAACTCGTCATACTCCTCGTCATCACAATCCGTGTATCTCCGGATACATTTACGGAGTTCGATCTCGTTTTCCGATACCCACGAAAGTTCAGCCCGAACACTTCCTTTCTTCAACATATCCAATCGCTCCTCCGCATAATATTCCCAAACCGGATTCCGGAATTGTTTCCCGCACACCGGCATATACATACAATGACAACCCCGGTTAAACAACGACAACAACCCGTATTTCTCTGCCCATGTCGCCCGTCCCCTTTGAAACAGCATGCCAAACCACCCATACGAAAACCGTCCTCCAAACCTCCGGGCAATTACTCTTCGGACATTTTCTTCTGTGACATCGGCAAGTAACTCATCCACCCACGTTTCCCCCTCAAAAGCCGTCCCGAGGGCCGTCCCCCGTAAAGCATATTGAAGCTCCCTATCCATTCCACACGATTTTACGCTTCTGTCAACACTTCATATTCCTTGTATTCCGGGAACCACTTATCCAACGTGTGATTCACCTTATATTCCATCTCCGGCGTGATATACTTACAAACTCTCTGGTAAACCACCGTTAACGAAAAGACTTCATCTAACCACCCCAAAACAGGCAGGCGCTTGGCAGGAAGTAGGTCCACCGGAAGAACCAGATACGAAAGAGCGGCAAAAATCAAAAGTTTATCCTTTTTCGACGTCTTCGGACTCTTCATCACCTGGTACATCAAGAGAATCGGACGGGCACTTACCCTACCCGCTTTTCTCACGTAATCCGACAACTTTTTCCACAAAGCAGAAGAATTAATCACTTTTTCTTTTTTCATAATAAATAATTTATTGAATTAGAACTCATTTTACAATTTCGTATCACAATAGGCACAACGAATCCAAGTTTTTTCAACCTTGGCCCCACAACGAGGGCACTTCGTCTTTATCGTGTAATGTTCATTGGCATATTCAAGAGCATCCCGGTATCCGGACGAGCCACACCATTTCATGATTTCCTTTACCCGCACGGCAGCAAAAGGATGGTCTAAATGGGCGGTTGCAATAATCTGAAGAAACTTATCCCACGTCTTCCCGTCACGAATCTCTTCATAACAATCTGCCTGCTTCGCCCACTCCTCCACGTTCACCTCCCCCGTGATCTCCTCCGGTCCCCCGGCCAGTCTTAATTGCGTCTTCACCACCGTATCCTTTCCACTGATAATAGCTCCCACCCGGTCTGCCGACAATTCACTTTTCCGTGACCAATATAACATAGCATATTGAAGAGGCACCAATACGGGTCCCAAAAGCCCTAAAGCATCCCCACCCGTTTTCAGAATATCAGCCATCGTGGTATAGAGGACATGACGACACAAAATATGGCCGCATTCATGGGCCAACACCGAATCGACCTCATCTTCCTTGAGATACTGGAGTAAACCGGATGTCACCACCAAGAATATCCGGGTATCTCCGAAAGTGTAAGCATTGGGATAAGGATTCATCTCCAAATAGAACTCCGGCACCTCAATCCCCAACCTCTTACAGATAATAACAAGCCGATGATACAGCTTCGGCATCTGCTTCTCCGAAAGCCTGATCTTCGATGCCATATTGATCCCGTACAGAAGTGTTTCATAACTCAGATCAAGCACTTTCTTCACTACTAAATCAAACCCCGGAAGTGACTTCATTAATTTAAGGGCGGCAGCATCCTCCGGATGTACAAACTTATCTACAAAATCATTCATATCACTTGTTTTATTACTTGCTTTCTGAATAGAATAGAGTCACGTCCGGAGAAAATCTCTGAAATAAAAATGAGGCATACCAAAAATAATTTTGATATGCCTCAAATCACAAGGCTTTCACCCCTTAAATCTTACAAAATCATTCAAGCACCACCAATACCTTCTTCTCAACCTCATTTAAACGTTCCGTCACCAGAGACTGGGCCTCGGCAATAATCTTATTTTCGTTACCCGTAAAAAAGAAGGTAATCAAA